>NZ_JBEXDZ010000022.1:0-77127 GCF_040606085.1 Streptomyces sp. NPDC005485
GTGTTAGCGGGCGTCCGGCGGGGAGAGGGGTTTTTTGAAAGACCTGTGCGGGACTTTCAAAACACCCCCTGGGCCGCCCACGCCGCCCCCGTAAGCTCAGCTGCCCGCCAGCAGCTCGTCCGCGTCCATGATCCGGTAGGCGTAGCCCTGTTCGGCCAGGAAGCGCTGGCGATGGGCGGCGAAGTCCTGGTCGATGGTGTCGCGCGCGACGACGGAGTAGAAGTGCGCCTGGTGGCCGTCGGCCTTGGGCCGCAGCACCCGTCCCAGCCGCTGAGCCTCCTCCTGCCGCGACCCGAACGTGCCCGACACCTGGATGGCGACGGTCGCCTCCGGCAGGTCGATGGAGAAGTTCGCGACCTTGGACACGACCAGCACGCTGATCTCGCCCTCCCGGAACGCGTCGAAGAGCTTCTCGCGCTGGGCGTTGGGCGTCTCGCCCTTGATCACGGGTGCGTTCAGGTGCTCGCCCAGCTCGTCGAGCTGGTCGATGTACTGCCCGATGACAAGGGTCTGCTGCCCCGCGAACTTCTTCACCAGCGCCTCGGTCACCTTCCGCTTGGTCGCGGTGGTGGCGCAGAAGCGGTACTTCTCCTCGGTCTCGGCGGTGGCGTACGCGAGCCGCTCGGACTCGGTGAGATTCACCCGGACCTCGACACAGTCGGCGGGCGCGATATAGCCCTGCGCCTCGATCTCCTTCCACGGCGCGTCGAACCGCTTGGGTCCGATGAGCGAGAAGACGTCCGACTCGCGCCCGTCCTCGCGCACCAGCGTCGCCGTCAGCCCCAGCCGCCGCCGGGCCTGCAGATCGGCGGTGAACTTGAAGACCGGCGCGGGCAGCAGGTGCACCTCGTCGTAGACGATGAGCCCCCAGTCCCGGGAGTCGAACAGCTCCAGGTGCGGGTAGACGCCCTTCCGCCGGGTCGTCAGCACCTGGTACGTGGCGATGGTGACCGGGCGGATCTCCTTCTTCGTCCCGCTGTACTCGCCGATCTCCTCCTCGGTCAGCGACGTCCGCTTCACCAGCTCGTGCTTCCACTGACGGGCGGAGACGGTGTTGGTGACCAGGATGAGGGTGGTCGCCTTGGCCTGCGCCATGGACCCGGCGCCGACGAGGGTCTTCCCCGCGCCGCAGGGCAGCACCACGACCCCGGACCCGCCGTGCCAGAAGTTCTCCACGGCCTGCTTCTGGTAGGGACGCAGCGCCCAGCCGTCCTCGGCCAGCTCGATCGGGTGCGCCTCGCCGTCGACGTACCCCGCGAGGTCCTCGGCGGGCCAGCCCAGCTTGAGCAGCGTCTGCTTGATCTGCCCGCGCTCGGAGGGGTGCACGGCGACGGTGTCGGCGTCGATACGGGCCCCGACGAGCGGCGCGACCCGCTTGGAGCGCAGGATCTCCTCCAGCACGGGCCGGTCGGTGGTCGTCAGCACGAGGCCGTGCGTCGGGTGCTTGCTGAGGGTCAGCCGGCCGTAGCGGTCCATCGTCTCGGCGATGTCCACGAGGAGGGCGTGCGGTACGGGGTAGCGGCTGTACTGCACGAGCGCGTCCACGACCTGCTCCGCGTCGTGGCCCGCGGCGCGCGCGTTCCACAGCCCGAGCGGCGTCACCCGGTAGGTGTGGATGTGCTCCGGCGCCCGCTCCAGCTCGGCGAACGGCGCGATCACCCGACGGCACGCGTCGGCCTGCTCGTGGTCGACTTCCAGGAGCAGGGTCTTGTCCGACTGGACGATGAGCGGTCCGTTCACGTACGTATCCCTTCCGCACGGGCCAAACCTCCAGTGTGCCGTATCCGGGGGCGGGGCGGGGTCAGAGCTCCACGGGGGTCGTCTTCCACCAGGTGACCAGGGCCGAGGCGTCCGGGTCCTCGGCGACGACCGCGACGAGCTGGTCGTCGAAGGACCAGGCGATGCGGTAGACGCTGTCCGTCCAGTAGCAGGACACGTTGCCGGTCTCGACGCCGTCGTGGTTCCAGAGGTCCGAGTAGTTCTTGTACGTCTCGCAGGTGCCCGTCTCGGAGACCGTGAACTGCGACCTCGTCCCGACCACCCACTCACGCAGGCCGTCGGCGTCGTCGAAGGAGAGGATGAGCGGGTCCCTCTCCGGGCCCCCGGCCGAGGCGCAGTTGACGGCCACCGAGGCGTAGGCGCCGGGTGCGGCGTGGTAGCAGCCGGAGAGGTCGCCGCCGGTGACCCGGGCGGCCAGATCCTGTTCGGCGGTGCTCAGGCCGGAGTCGTCCGGTGAGTCGTCGTCGGCGGGTTGCGGAGCGGTCGACGTGGGGTGTTCCGGAGGCTTGCTCTTGGGTCCGGGGTCCGGCGCCGTGGTCCTCGGCCGGGAGGTCGTGACGCCCGGCACGGTCGGCGTGTGGGATGCGGCCGGGTCGTGCCTGAGCATCGGAGGCAGCGTCGCCGCCAGCACGGCGCCGACGGCGGTGATCAGCGCCGCCCAGATCGGAATCCACACCGCCCTCCGATGCCCGCCTCCGCCTCCGCCCCCGCCGCTGCCTCCGCCCCCGCCACTGCCCGGTCCCGGATCGCTCATCACGGCTCCGCCCCCTGCCGTCCCCCGATGACGCAAACGCATCCGTGCGTATGCGCTCAAACCGGGATAGCACAGGAAGCCGTGATCGATACAGCCGCTTTGTCTCTTTTCCGGTCCAGCCCGGAAACAGGCTCAGGCCCTAGTCGTCGGCGAGCTCCGCCACGCCCGTCACCCGGTGCAGCGGATACGTGCGGACCTCGTCCGCCGTGTGGTCGTACGCCGTCACGAAGCCGCCCTCGACGCGGATGGGGGCGATCACGCGCTGGCTGGCGGCGCCCTCGGCGTTGACGTAGCCGATCCAGACGGCCTCGCCGGTGAGGACGGCGGCCTGCATGGTGGCGAGGGTCTCGGCGGAGCTTGTGCGGGGGAGGTTGCCGTTGCCGGCGGGGGTCGCGTCGGCGGACGGCTTGCGCGGGGCCGTGGAGGCCAGGTCACCGGCGCGGATGGCGCGGAGCGCGGCGCTCAGGAGCGTGCCGTCGGGCGTCGGCGGGCCGTCCGGGACGGGCTCGGGGGCGGTGCGCGGCGGCGTGCGGTGGGCGTGCGCCCGGGTGATCAGTACGTCACCCTGCGCGGACTCGGCGGCGGGCGCGAACCCCATCGCGCGCAGACCGTCGAGCAGCGCACCCGGGTCGGCCTGGGCGGCGAGGACGGTGGGCGCGAGGCGGCGCAGGCGCAGCCCCTGGGAGCGCTTGTCGGCGAGGATCTCGTTCAGCAGGGAGTCGTCGTCGCAGCGGACGTACGCCGAGGCCGCCCCGATCCGCAGATGGCCGTGCTTGCGGGCCACGTCGTCGATCAGATAGGCGAGCGGCTGCGGGACGGGCGTGCGCGAGTGTGCGTTCAGGAAGGCGTGCAGGTCGGACGCCGAGCGCCCGGCGTCCAGCGCCCGCCGTACCGACCCCGGCGTGAACCGGTACACCGTCGCGCCCCCCTTCGACTCGACGTCCGCGAGCACGCCGAGGACCTCGGCGAGGGGCCGCTCCAGAGGGCCCGGCGCGACCGCGGTGAGGTCCGCCTGGAGGAGGACGTGGTCGAGGGGGTCGGGGAGAAGCGGGGCGAGCAGCCGGGCCGCCCGCGCGGCGGCCAGGGCCTGCTCGGCGGGGGTGCGGGGCACCTCGCCGGGGAGCGGGGCGGGGTGGTGGTGCCTGGGGACGGGGAGTTTGTCGCCGGGACCGGCGGCGGGGGCCGCCGGTCGGGGGTCGGGGCCGGGTGCTCCCAGCAGTGCCCGGCCGTGCGAGGACAGCGCGCCCCGGCCGGTCACGCCCAGCGACTCGGCCTCGGACAGGGTCCAGCGGGCGAGGCGGGCGCGCAGGTCGTCACCGGCGTCGGCGGTCGTGGCGGGGGACTGGCCGGGGCCGCGCAGGGGGTGTTCCCAGCGCAGCCGGGCCAGAACGGAGTTCGGGGTGGCGGCGGCGCCCTCCGGGAGGCTCGCCAGGAGCGCGAGGACACGGTGGCGGACCTCGGGAGCCGCCGAGCGGTCCAGACCCGGGCCGAGCGCCGACAACGTACGGTCCTTCGTGTCCCGCCCGCCGATCAGGCCCGCCGTGCGGGTCGCCGCCAGCCAGGCCGCGGCGAGCCGCGTCCAGCGCTCGGCGGGGGGCAGCTCCAGCCACTCGTCGTACGCGGGGGTCGCCGCGTACCGCTCGTCGGCGTCGCCGTCCGATGCCAACAGGCCTGCCGCGTAGGCGAGTTCGACCCAGAACGCGGCGACCGGCTCCGACACGTCCAGTGCCACCGCGGTCCGCTTCAGATCACGCACGCTGAGCCCGCCCGCGCGCAGCACGGCCGGACCGCCCTCGTGCCAGTCCTTCAGCAGCTCCTCGACCGTCGCGAGCGCCGTGTACGCCTGGCCGGCCGCCGACGCGTCCACAACCTGTGGACGGTACGTCGCCGCGGGCTCGACGGACGGCGCCACCGGCTCCGTCTCCCGGTGCGCGCGGCCCGCCCGCAGGTGCAGGGCGACCTCGCGGGGCAGTACGACCGTGCCGGGCGCGGTCGGCAGCAGCAGCCCGCGGTCGATCAGCCAGCGCAGATGGCGCGCCGGGTCCGCCGTCACCTGGCCGTACGGCGGCCCCCAGACCAGCCGCGCCAGCACGTCCACCGCCTCCGGGGGCGCGCCGTCCAGCAGCTTCGCCATCCGCCGACGGTCCCTGAACAGGCCGGTCAGCGACGCCACCGCCGACACCGCGTCGTGCGTCGTCGTCAGCCCGGCCGCGGCCACGATCTCCTGGATACGGCCCGGCGACATGCCCGCCGTCGCCTCCGCCACCGTCGGCCCGAGGCCCGTCGGGGACGGGTGCTGCGGCGACGGCGCCAGCAGCTCCCGGGCCGTGCGGACAAGGCGCAGACGGTCGTCCGCGCCCCAGACGAGGGCCTGCTCGCGGAGCGTGCCGAGAGCGCGGGGGAACGCCGCCCCCACCGCCGGGTCGGCGTCGTCGCCCGCCATCAGGCCGAGCAGTTCGCCGTACGTCGCCGGGTCCGCGGCCACGGCGAGCGCCTCCGCCGTCTGCAGGGCGAACCGGTCCAGCCGCTCCAGGGCCCGGACGACCGACGCGCGGGTACCCGCGCGGGTCGCGAGCTGCGTGAGGTCCGTGGGGACGGGGGTGATGAGGTCCGGGCGGCTGCGCAGAAGAGCCGACAGCGAGGCGTCGTCCCGCGCGCGGAGGGCTTCCGCCAGGGAACGCGGCGCGTTCCCCGCGCCCGCGGGATCCGTCGGGGCCTGCTCGTCGGTACTCATCCGCTCCACGGTAGCGGGTGGGGGGCCGCTGCCGGCCGCTGTGGGCAATCGTTCCGCCGGGCGGGACAGGTGGCCGCAGCCGTCGGCGCCGGGTGCCGTTCGTGACGAAGGTCCCCGCAAACGGGGCCGGACGGGGGCGGGTCGCGCAGCCCCGTGCCCCCGCCGCGAGGGGAGCCTCACGCGGTACCGTCAGGGAACGGGGGGAATCAACGTGGCGGCCCCGGAGGGGACTTCGTGGGGATTGAGAGCGATCAGCTCGTCTTCGACTATCTGAGCCGGGTCGGAGACCTCGCTCAGCAGCGGCAGCTGCCGTCCGCGACACGGATGCGGCTGGTGTCGGAGCTGCGCAACGAGATCGACCGGCGCCGGTCGAAGACACCCGTCGACAGCCCCGCCGCGGTCCGCCGTATCCTCGCCCGCCTCGGCTCGCCGGACGAGATCGTCACCGCCGCGGGCGGCACCGCCGGGCCCGCGTCGGAACCCCGGGCCACCGTGCCCACCCAGCGCGCCGACGAACCGGGCAGCCGGCCCAAGGGCTTGCGCCGCGTCGTCCCGAGGCCGCGCCCCGCGGAGGCGGACCCCGTGGAGTCCTCCCGTGACATCCCCTCCCCGCCGCACCTCGCGGGGACCCACGAACTCGGCGACAGCGCCGCGCAACCGGACTGGTGGCGGCTGGACGACAGCCCCTTCGGTGTCGGCGACAGCGTCCCCGGCTTCGTCGGAGGCGTCGAGATCCCCGAGATACTCAAACCGCCGCCCCCACCGGAGAAGGCCGAGCCGCCCGCCGACGAGGACGACCGGGACAGCCGCGTCGAACGCGGCGTCGCACCGGGCGTCGAAGCCGACGCCGAACCCGGGCTCCGAACCCGCCGTTTCCGCCTCCGGCTGCGCCCCGGCGCCGGCTGGAGCAACCCGCTCCTCCTGCTCGCCGCCGCGCTCCTGGTCGCGGGTGCCGTCCTCGGCAACCCGATCGCGCTCGGCTTCGGCTGGGTCATCGCCTACGCCTCGCGCCGGCTGAGCGTCGCCGAGTCGAAGTGGGCGGTGCTCGGTCTGCCCGGGCTGGCCGCGACGGCCGGGATCGTCTGGCTGTGGGGGAGGCAGGACGGCCGCTGGGGCGACCCCATCGCCGAGGGGCACATGAGCGACGCGATCTCCGAGACCTGGCCGTGGGTCCTGCGCGGCGCGGCGACCGCCTCCGCCCTGTACCTGATCTGGCGCTCCCAGCGGCAGCGCTGAGCGATCACCCCACGAGGGTCCGGATGCAGGAACAAGGGCCGGGATAGGTGCTGGGCACAATGAACCCATGACATCGCGCGCGCTGACCGTCGGCTTCGACCTCGACATGACCCTGATCGACTCCCGCCCCGGCATACACGCCTGTTACCAGGCGCTTTCCGCGCAGACCGGGACGTACATCGACTGCGACCTGGCGGTGACCCGGCTCGGGCCGCCGCTGGAGGAGGAGCTCGTGAACTGGTTCCCGGCCGAGCGGATCGCCGACATCGCCACCCTCTACCGTGCGATGTACCCCACACACGCCATCACCGGCACGCTCGCGCTGCCCGGCGCCCGCGAGGCCGTCGCGGCGGTGCAGGCGGCGGGCGGCCGCGCCGTCGTCGTCACCGCCAAGTACGAGCCGAACGCCAAACTGCACCTGGAACACCTGCGCATCGACGCCGACGCGGTCGTCGGCAACCTGTGGGCCGAGCGCAAGGCGGAGGCGCTGCGCGCGCACGGGGCGAGCGTCTACGTCGGCGACCACACCGGCGACGTACGCGGAGCCCGCACCGCCGAGGCGTACTCCGTCGCCGTGGCCACCGGCCCCTGCGACGCGGCGGAACTGCGCGCGGCGGGCGCGGACGTCGTCCTCACGGACCTGACCCAGTTCCCGGCGTGGCTGGAGGATTACACCCGCTAGGTGCGGGTCCCTAGGAACGGGCCGTCGTACGGGCGCGGCGGCGGCCCGCGGCGATCGACCGGAGCACCCCCGCCCCCGCGAGCAGGAAGCCGACGCCCATCAGCATGCTCAGTCCGAACATGTATGTCGGAAAGGGCGTCGCGTCGAGCAGCAGCGGGGCCACGGTGACCAGTGTGGCCACGGCGCCGAGGAAGAAGACGACGGCACCGGCACGGATCAGCCGGTCACCGGGTTCGACGGAATTCGCTTGGGTTTTGTCACGCACCCGACCAGGGTAGTTCCCTGCCCGAAGGAACAATCCGGCGACGCCTTGTCACCGGCCCCCGGACCATTAGCCTTGGTACCGGCGGGTCCGACGACCCGCTGCAGTGCTGTCCGGAGCCGTTTCCGGACAGTTCCTCCCGCAGTTTCAGAGCAGTTTCCGACGAGTACGAGGACGAGGACAGACGTGCCTACCGGCAAGGTCAAATGGTTCAACAGCGAGAAGGGCTTCGGCTTTCTCTCCCGCGACGACGGCGGCGACGTCTTCGTCCATTCCTCGGTCCTGCCCGCCGGAGTCGAAGTTCTCAAGCCCGGTCAGCGGGTGGAGTTCGGCGTGGTCGCCGGCCAACGCGGTGACCAGGCACTCTCGGTGGTCCTGCTGGACCCGACCCCCTCGGTGGCGGCCGCGCAGCGCCGCAAGCCGGACGAACTGGCGTCCATCGTCCAGGACTTGACGACGCTTCTCGAAAACATCACGCCAATGCTGGAGCGGGGCCGCTACCCCGAGAAGGCCTCCGGCAAGAAGATCGCGGGCCTGCTGCGCGCGGTCGCCGACCAGTTGGACGTCTAGCCGGGAAAACTACGGGAAATCGAGCGCATTCGGGCCGAGGGGCGGCACCAGCCCCTCGGCCGCCGCACGCGTGAGCAGTCCCCGGATGGCGGCGTAGCCGTCCACGCCCAGGTCGGCGGTGAACTCGTTGACGTACAGGCCGATGTGCTGGTCGGCGACGCTCGGGTCCATTTCCTGGGCGTGTTCGAGGACGTAGGGGCGCGAGGCCTCCGGGTCGTCCCACGCCATGCGCACCGACGTGCGGGCGGCCTCGGCCAGCGCCGTCAGCCGCTCCCGTCCCAGGGACCGCTTGGCGATGATCGCGCCGAGCGGAATGGGCAGCCCGGTCGTCCGCTCCCAGTGCTCGCCCAGGTCGGCGAGCTTGTGCAGCCCGTAGTTCTGGTACGTGAACCGGGCCTCGTGGATGACGAGTCCGGCGTCGACCTTCCCGTCCCGCACGGCCGGCATGATCTCGTGGAACGGCATGACCACGATCTCCCCGACCCCGCCGGGCACGGTGTCCGCGGCCCAGAGCCGGAAGAGCATGTAGGCGGTCGACCTCTCGCTCGGCACGGCGACCGTACGGCCGGCGAGGTCCGCGCCCGCCTCCCGCGTCAGCACCAGGGGGCCGCAGCCCCGCCCCAGCGCGCCGCCGCAGGGCAGCAGCGCGTAGGTGTCGAGGACGTACGGCAGCACGGCGTACGACACCTTCAGCACGTCGAACTCACCGCGCTCCGCCATGCCGTTGGTGATGTCGATGTCCGCGAACTCGACGTCCAGCGCGGGCGCGCCGGGCACCCGGCCGTGCGCCCACGCGTCGAAGACGAACGTGTCGTTGGGGCACGGCGAATACGCGATCCGCACGGGCTCGGTGTCAGTGAGGGGGCTCATATGGGTTCCAACTCTCCAGTACGGGCGCGAGCTTCCCGAATGCCTCGGTGAGTGCCGCGAAGGCCTCGCCGATGCGCCAGGCGGCGCGGTCACGCGGACCGACGGGGTTGGACACCGCGCGCAGTTCCAGCACGGGCACCCCGTGCGCGGCGGCCGCCTCGGCCACCCCGAACCCCTCCATCGCCTCCGCGACGGCGAGCGGATGGCGGGCCCGCAGTGCGGCGGCGCGCTCGGCGGTGCCGGTCACGGTGGAGACGGTCAGTACGGCGCCGGCACGCGCTCCGGTGGCGGCGGCGACCTCCCGTACGAGTGCATTCGGCGGACGGTGGCTGACGGTCCCGAACCCGAGCGCGGTCACGGGCACGAACCCGTCCGCGGTGTCGGCGCCGAGATCGGCCACGGTGATGTCGTCGGCGACCACGAGGGAGCCCACGGGCGCTTCGGGCGCGAAGCCGCCGGCGATCCCCGCGCACACCACGAGGCCGTACGGCGTGCCCGACAGGGCGGCCGCCGTGAGGGCGCCGGCGGTGGACGCGGCGGCGAGCGCGGGCCCCACTCCGGCGGCCAGCAGGTCCCAGCCGCCCGTCCGGTGCAGCGTGGTCCCGGGCAGCGGCACCTCGACGACCGGACCGGCGAACGCCCGAGCCACCGCGTCCCGTTCGGGCGGGACGGCGGTGGCTACGAGGATGCGCACGGGTACGGGCACAGGCACGGCAGGGACCGGGGGCGGATCAGGCGTCCGCGTTCTCGAGCTTGAAGTTCCACACGCCGTTGAACTTCGTGCCGGCCTTGTTCTGCTGGACGATGCTGATGTACAGCGTCTTCGGGGCGGCCTGGCCCTGCTGGTCGGCGAAGAGGTCGACGCCCTCGAAGGCGTAGTACGTCTTCTTGTACGGGTTGGTGGCCTGCTGCCCGTTGATCCACAGGGCCCAGCCGTCGTCCGCGATCTTCGGGTCGACACCGATGCGCAGCGTCTCGCCCTGCGAGACCTTGATCGTCTCGGACGCCTTCTTGCGGGCGCACGCGGTGGCCTTGGCACGGCCGAGGTCGTCGCCGTCGTCGTAGCACTTCGCCTCGGCGCTCACCGAGTTCTTGCCGACCGTCACCGTGGCGCGCGGGGTCGGCTTGTCGCAGGCCGACAGGACGAGGAGTCCGGCGCTGACGGCACCGGCGGCAGCCAAGGCGCGACGGCGGCGCGCAGAGACCCGGTTCGATAGCGCCTGCGGCGCGGGCTGTGAGGTCATGCGCGCAGGCTATCGGGCGCCCGCGGTGCCACCCCCACGTGGGGTACGGCGTGCCGTGAGGTCACGCCACCCGGGCGTGTCCCGTCCCCCCGTGGCGGGCCGCGGCGAGCAGCCCGCGGACCGTGGTGAGCCACCCCACGGCGACGATCGCGGCGGCCACCGAGAGGCCCAGCGGGCCGTTGAGGGGAAGCGCGATACCGATCCCGCCGCCCAGCACCCACGCCACCTGGAGCAGCGTCTCGGAGCGCGCGAAGGCCGACGTACGCACCAGTTCGGGCACGTCCCGCTGGATCAGGGCGTCCAGCGACAGCTTGGCGAGGGCCTGCGAGAACCCGGCGACCGCCGTCAGACAGGCCACCAGGAAAGCCCCGAAGAAGATCGCCGCCGTGATCGCCGCGCCCAGCACGAACGCCATCACCGTCACGACGATGATCTCCGGAGCGCGCGACTTCAGCGCCGCCCCCACCGCCGTGCCCAGCGCGTTGCCCACGCCCGCCGAGACGCCCACTATCCCGAGGGAGACCGCCGCGCTCGCGCCCGAGAGCGGGTGCTCGCGCAGCAGGAAGGCAAGGAAGAAGATCAGGAACCCGGACAGGCAGCGCAGGGCCGCGTTGGCGGCGAGCGTGTGCGTGACCGCCGTACCGACCGTCCGCAGCCCGGGGCGCTTCTGCGATTTCCGGTGCGGCCCGTGCAGATGCTCCTCGTCCGCGGCGAGCAGCGCCCGGTCCTCACCCTTGGCGGAGTCGACCTTCGGCGGCAGCGAGAACGACAGGAACATCCCCGCGACGAAGATCGCGAAGGCGCCGTAGAGCGGATAGCGCGGGCCGAGCGACTGCAGCCCCGCTCCGATCGGCGCCGCGATCCCGGTGGCCAGCAGCCCGCCGAGCGTCACTCTGGAGTTCGCCTTCACCAGAGAGAATTTGGGTGGCAGCAGCCGCGGTACGACCGCACTGCGCACGACGCCGTACGCCTTCGAGGCGACCAGCACCCCGAGCGCGGCCGGGTAGAGCTGGATGCTTCCCGTCACCACCGCGCTGGAGAGGATCAGCGCCAGCAGCGCCCGCGCCAGCATCGCGGCGGCCATCGCGGCCCGGCGGCCGTGCGGGAGGCGGTCGAGGAGC
The DNA here is from genome assembly GCF_040606085.1 of Streptomyces sp. NPDC005485. NCBI lineage: Bacteria > Bacillati > Actinomycetota > Actinomycetes > Kitasatosporales > Streptomycetaceae > Streptomyces > Streptomyces sp. NPDC005485. The sequence goes on from NZ_JBEXDZ010000022.1 coordinate 11,253, forward strand.
GGGCCGATGACGGGGGCCAGCAGTGTGAAGGGCGCCATCGTGATGCCGAGGTAGAGCGCGACGCGGCCGCGGGCCTCGTCGGTCGGCACGGAGAAGAACACCGTCGACGCGAGGGCGACGGTGATCATCACGTCCCCCGCGCCGTTCACCGCGTGCAGCTCGATCAGTTTCCCGAGCCCCGACTCACCCGCTCCGTGCGCATGTGTCGCCTTGCGGATGCCGCGCGCCGTGCCGGTCACCGGGAAGTGCAGGGCACGGCCGACCGCACGGACCGACCCGCTCATCCGGCCCGCTCCGCTGTTCCGGCTGTTCCCCTTGGCTCCACCGATTCCGGTGGCTCCCTGGGGCGACCTCGCGCCTGCCACTCCGCCATAGTGCCCCGATAACGGCGTAGGTAGTGCACTTACCGCGTGTCTAGGGGCCGAGTGGCGTCGCCGAGCGAGGGAAAACACGGCGCGAAGCGCCGAAACGTCCGCCTCCAGGCATCGGAAAGGCAACGGCAGCGCACGCCGGTGTGGGCCCAGGGGCCAGGAGAAGGTAGCGTGCGTAACGCGCCCGCGGCGGTTGTTCTCGGCCGCGCGCCTCTCGGCCATCCCGCAGAATGGATGGCGTAGGTGCGCCCGAGTGCGATCGGGGCGCGGACGTCGACGCGGCCCACCGGTCCGCTCCGTCCGCACCCCCGCCGAGGAATGGCGCACCCGTGAGACGGCGTAGGAGAGAAGCGATACCTGTGAGCGCAGCGACAACGCGAAGCCGCACCCCTGACCGCCTGTGTGCAGAGGCAGTCGACCTGGCGCGCACCGCAGCCGAGGAGGCTGCCGCACCCGGCGTGGTCGGCGAGCACGTGGGGCTGGTCTCCGAAGGGGACCGAGTTGTCACGCACTACTTCGAGTGCAAGGAACTCGGCTACCGGGGCTGGCGCTGGGCCGTGACGGTCGCCCGCGCCTCCCGCGCGAAGATCGTCACCCTCGACGAGACGGTGCTGCTGCCCGGCTCCGACGCCCTGCTCGCCCCCGAATGGGTGCCGTGGAGCGAGCGGCTGCGGCCCGGGGACATGGGACCCGGCGACCTGCTGCCGACCGACGCGGAGGATCTGCGGCTGGAGCCCGGGTACTCCGGAGAGGACGAGCCCGCGCCGAACTCCGCGGTCTCCGAGGACATGGCCGAGCTGGTGGAGGCGGAGGACGCGGAGGTCACCGCGGGGACGCCCGCGAGCCTGCCCATCGCGCCGCGCCGCGGTTCGATCGCGGCCGTCGCCGAGGAACTGGGCCTGCGCCGTGCCCGTGTGCTGTCCCGGTACGGGCTGCATGTGGCGGCCGACCGGTGGGAGGAGTCGTACGGCCCCAAGTCCGCGATGGCCCAGGCGGCGCCCGCGACGTGCGTCAGTTGTGGGTTCCTCAATCCGATCAGGGGCTCGCTCGGGCAGGCGTTCGGTGTCTGCGCGAACGAGTTCTCACCGGCGGACGGCCGGGTGGTCTCCCTCTCCTACGGCTGTGGCGGGCACTCGGAGGCAGCGGTCATGCCGACGCCTCCGCGGCCGGCCCCTCCGGTGATCGACGAAACCCGAGTGGACCCCTTCCCCCTCCGGCCCTCCCCGGACTCCGGCTCGGTCACGCTGACGGACGACTCCTCCGCGGAACTCGGGCACTCGTAGCCGGCGGAGCCTCGTCACTGCGGGCAATCGTGCCGCCAGGGGCGGCACGGGTGGGCGCAGCGGCACCCCGTGAACGCCGGGCTGCGTGACCCACCCCCGGCCGGCACCAACCCCGGGTGACAAGGAAACAAGGAGTCCCCGGGGTTTGCCCGCCCACCCCGGCGGGACTGTCCGCAATATCGCACCCCGCACGGGGAAGGCGACCCGAGGGTCGCTGGTGGCGCACGGTACCTTCATGCGGCGGCGCCCCGGCGGCAGCGAAGTCGCGGTCGCGCCACGCGAGAGGGAGAGTGAGTTGTGAGCAAGTTCGTGCGGCCGGCGGCCGAGGGCGCGGACCCGTTCGGGACGGCGCGTCTGCGACGTGGTGTGCTGGACGCCTGGGCCACCAGCCCGGCCCGCTTCCGCGAGGACGCCAACGCCGAGGAGGACCTCGTACTCGGCGGCTACCGGGACCGCCTGGTCGTCGAACTCGCCCAGAACGCCGCCGACGCCGCAGCCCGCGCTGGCGTCCCCGGACGCCTGCGCCTCACCCTCCGCGACGGCGTCCTGGCCGCCGCGAACACCGGCGCCCCCCTGGACGCGACCGGCGTCGAGTCCCTCTCCACCCTCCGCGCCTCCGCGAAACGGGACGCCCCCGAGGGCGCCGTCGGCCGCTTCGGCGTCGGCTTCGCCGCCGTACTCGCCGTGAGCGACGAACCCGCCGTGGTGGGCCGCCACGGCGGCGTCCGCTGGTCCCTCGCCGAAGCCCGCGCACTCGCTGCGGACACGGCCCGGCACAGCCCCGGGCTCGGCGACGAGGTCCGCCGCCGCGACGGCCATGTGCCGCTGCTCCGGCTGCCGTTCGCGGCCGAGGGCACCGCCCCGGACCCGTACGACACGGTCGTCATCCTGCCGCTGCGCGACACCGCCGCCGAGGATCTCGCCGAACGGCTCCTGGAGCGGATCGACGACGCCCTGCTGCTGGCGCTGCCCGGCCTCGAAGAGGTCGTCGTCGAGGTCGGGGACGCCGAACCCCGTACGCTGCGGCGCCACGAGGAGGGCGAAGGCAACGCCGTCCTCGTCGAGGACTCCCGCGACGGCGACACCCGCTGGCGCACCGTCTCCCGCCACGGCGCCCTCGACCCCGCCCTGCTCGCCGACCGCCCGGTCGAGGAGCGGCTGCGCCCGCACTGGTCGGTCACCTGGGCCGTACCGGTCGACTCCGACGGATCCCCGGCCCGGCCCCGCACCAGCCTGGTCGTGCACGCGCCCACGCCCAGCGACGAACCCCTCGGCGTCCCCGCGCTGCTCATCGCCTCCCTCCCGCTGGACACCACGCGCCGGCACGCCGCCCCCGGCCCGCTGACCGACTTCGTGGTGCAGCGCGCGGCCGACGCGTACGCCGAACTCCTGGCCGCCTGGCGGCCGGTGGGCACCGGGATCATCGACCTGGTGCCCGGGCCGCTGGGGCAGGGCGAGCTGGACGGCGCGCTGCGCCAGGCGATCCTGGACCGGCTGCCGCGCACCGAGTTCCTGCCGCCCGCCGTCGCCCCCGGCGACGACGCCGACCTGCCCGAGGTCCTGCGCCCCCGCGACGCGGAGGTCGTCGAGGGCGCAGGGGCCGACACCGTGCGCGTCCTCGCCGAGGTGCTGCCCAGCCTGCTGCCCGCCGGGCTCGAACGCCGGGTGGAACTGCGGACGTTGGGTGTCGCCCGGGTCCCGTTGACCGAGGCCGTCGACCGGCTGGCCGGTCTGGAGAAGGAGCCCGGCTGGTGGTGGCGGCTCTACGACAGCCTCGCCGGAGTCGACCCCGACCGGCTGACCGGGCTGCCCGTACCGCTCGCCGACGGGCGTACGACGATCGGGCCGCGGCAGGTCCTGCTGCCCACCGCCGACGACAGCCAGGCGGCCCCCGAGGCGCTCGCCCGGCTCGGTCTCAAGGTGGCCCACCCGGACGCCGCCCACCCGCTCCTGGAGAAGCTGGGCGCCCTTGCGGCCACTCCCCGCGCCGTCCTGACCACCCCGCAGGTGCGGGCCGCCGTGGCCGCCTCCCTCGACGACGAGGGTGCGAGCTGGGACCAGGACGGTCCGGACGCCGAGGAGTTGGCGGAGACCGTCCTCGCCCTCGTACGGGACGCCGGTCTCGATCCGGGTGACGAGCCCTGGCTCGGCGCTCTCGCCCTCCCGGACGAGGAGGGGGAGTTGGTGCCCGCCGGTGAACTCGTGCTGCCCGGCAGCCCCTTCGCCCAGGTCATGCGCGAGGACGAACTCGCCTTCGTGGAGAGGGAATGGGCCGAGCGCTGGGGCGAACAGCCCCTTGCCGCCTGTGGTGTTCTCGCCAATTTCACACTTGTTCGCGCCACCGACGTCGTCCTCGACCCGGACGAACTGGAGCCGCGCGACTCCGACTTCGCCGAACCCGACGACGCCGGGCTCCTCGACGCCGTCGACGTGTGGTGCGAGGACGTGCTCGACCGGCTGCCGGACACGCCCGTACCGCCCGTCGCCACCGAGATCGTCGCCGTACGGGATCTCGATCTCGTGGACGACGACCGCTGGCCGCAGGCCCTGGCGCTGCTCGGGCAGCCGCCGCTGCGGGACGCCCTCACCCAGCCGGTGCGCATCCTGCTGCCGGACGGGACCCATGAGGTCGTCCGGTCCTACACAGCCTGGTGGTTGCGCGATCACCCCGTGCTCGACGGGCGCCGTCCGGCGGGGCTGCGGGCCGCGGGCGGCGATCCGCTGCTGCACGGGCTGTACGACGCCGCCGACGCCTCCGGCTTCGACGACGAGCAGGTCCTGCGGGCGCTGGGCGTCCGCACCTCCGTGGCCGCCCTCCTCGACGAGCCCGGCGGCGCCGCCGAGCTGCTCGACCGGCTCGCCGACCCGGACCGTCCGGTGACCGCCGCCCAACTTCACGCCCTGTACGGCGCGTTGGCCGACCTCGACCCCGAACAGGTGACGCTGCCCGACGAGTTGCGGGCCGTCGTCGACGGGGAGATCGTGGTGGTGGACGCCCGCGACGCCGTGGTCGTGGACTCGCCCGACCTCCTCCCGTTCACGGCCGGCACGCCGCTGCTTCCCGTACGGCCCTCGCGGGCCGGCGATCTCGCCGAGCTGTTCCAGGTGCGGCGGCTGAGCGAGTCGGTGACCGGCGAGGTGACGTCGCAGGGCGCCGAGCACGACGTGCCGGAGTCGGTGCGGGTGCTGCTCGGGCCGTCGACGCCTTCGTCGTACGTCGAACACGAGGAACTCCTCGTCGACGGCACCGAACTCGACTGGCGCCGTACCCGGGACGGGGTCCTGCACGCCGCCACCCTGGAGGGCGTCGCCGCCGGACTCGCCTGGGCGGCCGGGCAGTGGCCCCGCCGCTTCGAGGTCGCCGCCCTGCTGGAGGACCCGTCCCGGACGGAGGAACTCGCGCGGGACCGCTGGTTCGACTGAGACTGAGACTGAGACTGAGACTGAGAGCGAGGGGGAGCGGGGTCGGTGCCCTGAGTGCTCTCGGGTCGGCCGGGTTCCCTCCGGCCGTCGGGTTTTACCAGGCTCGCACATTTTCTTTACCAGCCGTACAACCATTCGCATGCGTCATGAATCTGATCACCTGAGTCAACCGACTCCGCGATCACTTGTGCCCCGACGTGCACACGAGCCGCAGGGAACGACCACGGCCGGGGCCCCTTCCTCTTGGGGAACGCATGCGCATACGAGCCACCGTGGCCGTCGCCTCCGGCGCTCTGGCCCTCTCCGCCCTCGCCGTCCCGGCCGCGCAGGCCACCGGGTCGGACGGCGGGTCCGGCGACACCAGGATCACCAAGGTTGTCGTCGACGGTGACAACAAGGCCTCCGTGGGTGTCTCCGACCCCAGGACCATCAAGGTCAGCGTGACGGCCACCGACGACTCGGGCATCGCGGGCGCCGAGTCGTTCTCGATGACCGGCCCCGGCTACGGGTTCCTGGAGACCGGCAGGCCGACCTGCACGGCGTCCAGTTCGACCACCTCCACCTGCACCGCCTCGGTGCTCGTGGACCCGAAGACCGACTACCTCAGCAACGCCTCGGCGGGCACCTGGTACGTCGACGCGTGGATCGACGCCAACGACGGCGACTACATCTGGAAGGAGAAGGCCGGGTCCTTCAACTTCCAGCGTGCCTCGAAGCTCACGGTCAACGCCTCGCCGGAGCCGGTGGCCAAGGGCAAGACCCTCACGGTCACGGGCAAGCTGTCCCGCGCCAACTGGGAGACGCTCACCTACAAGGGCTACACCAACCAGCCGGTCAAGCTGCAGTTCCGCAAGGCGGGCACCAGCACCTACACGACCGTCAAGACCATCACGTCCAACTCCACGGGCGACCTGAAGACCACCACCACCGCCAACTCCGACGGCTACTGGCGCTTCAGCTTCGCGGGCACCACGACCACCCCGGCCGTCAGCGCCACGGGTGACTACGTCGACGTGCGCTGACCCGGGCGACGCGCGGATCGGTACCGGCCCCGGGATCTCCCGGGGCCGGGCGTTTCCCGGGAGCTCGTCAATGTTTCGTCATACACACATAAAATCTGCATCGTCCGTACAACCAGTCACATGCGTCACTGATCTGATCACGTGAGCCAACAGGCTCAACGATCACTTGGGCCCCCCGCCGATGACGAACCGTGAGGAACGACCAGCGCCGGGGCCCCTTTCTCCACTTGGGGAACGCATGCGTATACGTGCCACTGTGGCCGCCGTCTCCGGCGCCCTGGCTCTCTCCGCCTTCGTCGCTCCGGCCGCGCAGGCCGACAACGCCGCCCCGTCGTACAAGGCGGAGGCCTCGAAGGTGCTCGGCACCTCCGGCAGGACCACGTTCGGCGCCACCACCGCCGCGGACGACCTGGGCGTCACCTTCTCGAACTTCAAGATCGCGAGCGCGGTCAAGGTCGGTACGACCAACGACGTCTCCACCACGGTCACCTACACGCTGACCCACGGTGCCGACTACGTCCTCAACTCGGACGACTACGACAACGGCCCGCTCATCTACAAGGGTTCGTCCGACGACCCCGACAACATGCTGTTCGGCACCAAGCCGGCCACCTGCACCGCCACCTCGTCGACGACCGCCAGCTGCAAGGGCCTCGTCGACATCCACCCGGCCGACGGCGACCTGGTGAACTCCGACGCCGGCACCTGGTCGGGCGGCGCCGTGGCCATCCAGTACAGCAGCGACGACAGCTCGGTCTCGTTCGGCCTCGGCACCACCAAGGTCCAGCGCTACTCCAAGCTGACGGTCAACGCGGGCCCGGAGCCGGTCGTCAAGGGCAGGACCATCACCTCCACCGGCAAGCTCTCGCGCGCCAACTGGGAGGACAACAAGTACCACGGCTACACCAACCAGCCGGTCAAGCTGCAGTTCCGCAAGGCGGGCACCAGCACCTACACCACCATCAAGACGGTGACGTCGGACTCCACCGGCAACCTGAAGGCCACCGCCACCGCCGTCTCCGACGGTTACTGGCGCTTCAGCTTCGCGGGCACCACGACCACCCCGGCCGTCAGCGCCACGGGTGACTACGTCGACGTGCACTGACCTCGCCGGCAGGACTGGGCAGGTCCAGGCGGGACTAGGCAGGAAAGCGGCGGTCGACCCACTTCCACAGGAACTCCAGGGCGACCGCCGCCACCGCCGCGATGCCGACCGCGACCCACGGCATCGTCACGCCGACCAGCTTCAGCGCGAAGAAGTGCTGAAGCCCCGGCACCACCAGCACCACCAGGAACGCGGCGCCCATCGAGGCGACCAGCAGGACGCGCCACCAGGTGTACGGCCGCGCGATGATCGCCAGGACCCACATGGAGATCAGGAAGAGCGTGAGTGTCGCCGCGCTGGTCTCCGCGCCCAACGCGCCCTTGCCCGTGTAGGAGTGACGGGCGATCAGATATGTGACGAAGGTCGCGATCGCCGCCACGACGCCGCCCGGGATCGAGTAGCGCATCACCCGCCGTACGAAGTGGGGTTTGGCGCGCTCCTTGTTGGGGGCGAGGGCCAGGAAGAACGCCGGGATGCCGATCGTCAGGGTCGACAGCAGCGTCAGGTGGCGGGGCAGGAAGGGGTACTCGACCTGCCAGCACACCACCAGGACGGCCAGCAGCACCGAGTAGACCGTCTTCACCAGGAAGAGGGTCGCGACCCGGGTGATGTTGCCGATGACCCGGCGGCCCTCCGCGACCACCGAAGGCAGCGTCGCGAAGCTGTTGTTGAGCAGCACGATCTGCGCGACCGCCCGGGTGGCCTCCGAGCCCGAGCCCATCGAGACCCCGATGTCGGCGTCCTTCAGGGCCAGTACGTCGTTCACGCCGTCGCCCGTCATCGCCACCGTGTGGCCGTTCGACTGGAGCGCGCCGACCATGTCCCGCTTCTGCTGCGGGGTGACCCGCCCGAACACCGTGCCCTCGTCCAGCGCGAGCGCCATCTCCCGTTGCTCGGCGGGCAGCCGGCGGGCGTCGACCGTCTCGCCGACGAGCCCCAGCTTGCCCGCCACCGCGCCCACCGAGACCGCGTTGTCGCCGGAGATCACCTTGGCCTTGACGTCCTGCTCGGCGAAGTAGCGCAGGGTGTCCGCCGCGTCCGGGCGCAGCCGCTGCTCCAGCACGACCAGCGCGGTGGGCCGGGCGGCCGCCTTGACCTCGGGATCGTCGAGGTCCTTCGAGGTGCGGGCGAGCAGCAGCACCCGTAGTCCCGCCTCGTTGAGCCGCTCCGTCTCGGCGAGCGCCGTGTCCCCGGCGGCCAGCAGCACGTCGGGCGCGCCGAGGAGCCAGGTGCTGTTGTCCCCGTCGCCCTCGCTGAAGGACGCCCCGCTGTACTTGCGGGCCGAGGAGAAGGGCAGCGACTCGGTGCACCGCCACTCCTCGCTGTCCGGGTAGGCGTCGATGATCGCCTGGAGCGAGGCGTTCGGCCGCGGGTCGGACTCGCCGAGCGCGCCGAGGACCCTGCGTACGTAACTCTCGTCGGCGCCCTGGAGCGGCCGCAGCTCGGTGACGTCCATGCCGCCCTCGGTGAGCGTGCCCGTCTTGTCGAGGCAGACCGTGTCGATGCGGGCGAGGCCCTCGATGGCCGGCAGTTCCTGGACCAGGCACTGCTGGCGGCCGAGCCGGATCACCCCGATCGCGAAGGCGACGCTCGTCAGCAGCACGAGCCCCTCCGGGACCATCGGGACGATGCCGCCGACCGTCCGCGCCACCGCGTCCTTGAAGTCGTGTCCCTTGACCACCAGCTGGCTGATGACCAGGCCGATCGCGGTCGGGATCATCATCCACGTCACGTACTTGAGGATCGTGGAGATACCGGTCCGCAGCTCCGAGTGGACCAGCGTGAAGCGGGAGGCCTCCTCGGCGAGCTGCGCCGCGTACGCCTCCCGGCCCACCTTCGTCGCCGTGAACGCGCCGCCGCCCGCGACCACGAAGCTGCCCGACATCACCTGGTCCCCGGGATGCTTGACGACCGGGTCGGCCTCACCGGTCAGCAGCGACTCGTCGATCTCCAGCCCGTCGGCCTCGACGCACTCGCCGTCCACGACGATCTTGTCCCCTGGCCCGATCTCGATCAGGTCCCCGAGGACGATCTCCGAGGTGCTGATCGCCTGGGCGATCCCGGCCCTGCGCACGGTCGGCCTCGCCTCGCCGATCACCGCGAGCGAGTCCAGGGTCTGCTTGGCCCGCCACTCCTGGATGATGCCGATCCCGGTGTTGGCGATGATCACGTACCCGAACAGGCTGTCCTGGAACGGGGCCACGAACAGCATGATCAGCCAGAGCACCCCGATGATCGCGTTGAACCGGGTGAAGACGTTGGCGCGGACGATCTCCGACAGCGAGCGGCTGCTGCGCACGGGGACGTCGTTGACCTCGCCGCGCGCGACCCGCTCGGCCACCTCGGCGGCCGACAGGCCCGTGGCCGGCCCGGTGGCGGGGTCGGGCAGGGGTACGGGATGCACAGGATCGAGTTCGGCGCCCGCGTCTATGTGCGTCATGGAACTGACGGTACGTGCGGAAATACGGCTTCACCTGCCGAGTGCCCCAAAGATCCGACCAGGGGAGGAGGGGAGTCGGCGGATGTGATGCCGTAGGCGTAGGGGAAGGTGCCTAGTCCGCAGCAGGGGAGGAGTCGGCGTCCGCCGCGGCGGCGGCCCGCTTGAGCGCCGCGTCGCGTCCGCGGACGTACCAGACGCCGATCAGTCCGAGACCCCCGCCGGCCAGGCAGGTCCACAGCCACCAGGTGTGCCCGTGGTCGTCGAACCAGCCGTAGAACGGCAGCTGCACCAGAAAGAGGACGAACCAGAGGATGGTGCCGCCCGTGATGGTGGCGACGACGGGGCCCTCCAGGGGCTCCGGCGCCTCGTGCTTGGGGGATCCCGAAAAGAACACGGCCATGTGCACAGCTTACGAGGACGGCATCGATGCTCTCTCCGAGGCCCGCGCGGCTCTCCCCGAGGCCCGCGAGACCCCTGTACAGGCCCCGTATACCAACGGTCTACGCGCGGAGATAGCGAATTCCGACTCATATGTTCATACTGAAACGGTCTGAGTATGGCCACTTGTGTTCGTACGAAACACCAACGGAAACCCGGGGGAAACCTGTTGGTGACCGAACGGCAGCCAGAATCGATCAAGTTCCCGCCCGGTGCGCCGTCCCGCCCCGCGCCCGTACGGCCACCAAGGCCCCCGCACGTATGAGGTCCCGCATGTCCACCTCGGCCACCACCAAGGCCTCCGCCCCCGAGCAGCCGGATCCCCGGCCCGCACAGGGCGCGCTCGACCGCTACTTCAAGATCTCCGAGCGGGGCAGCACGCTGCCGCGCGAGATCCGCGGCGGCTTCGCCACCTTCTTCGCGATGGCCTACATCATCGTGCTCAACCCGATCATCCTGGGCAGCGCGAAGGACATGTACGGGCACCACCTCGACAACGGCCAGCTGGTCACCGCGACCGCGCTGACCGCGGCGTTCACCACGCTGCTCATGGGTGTCATCGGCAACGTGCCGATCGCGCTCGCCGCCGGACTGGGTGTGAACACGGTTGTCGCGCTCCAGCTCGCGCCGCGCATGTCCTGGCCGGACGCCATGGGCATGGTCGTCCTCGCCGGCTTCATCGTGATGCTCCTGGTCGCCACCGGTCTGCGCGAGCGCGTCATGAACGCCGTGCCGCTCGGCCTGCGCAAGGGCATCTCGATCGGTATCGGCCTGTTCATCATGCTGATCGGCCTCGTCGACTCCGGCTTCGTCTCCCGCATCCCGGACGCCGCGCAGACCACGGTCCCGCTGCAGCTCGGCGCCGACGGCCACCTCAACGGCTGGCCCGTCCTGGTCTTCGTCCTCGGCACGCTGCTCACGCTCGCGCTGATCGTCCGCAAGGTGCCGGGCGCGATCCTGATCTCCATCGTCACGATGACGGTGCTTGCGGTCGTCATCAACGCCGTCGCGACGATCCCGTCCTGGGGTCTGACGACCCCCAAGTGGCCCGGCAACCCGGTCGCCACCCCCGACTTCGGGCTCGTCGGCAAGGTCAGCCTCTTCGGCGGCTTCGACAAGGTCGGCGTCCTGACCGGCACCCTCTTCGTCTTTACCGTGCTGCTGTCGTGCTTCTTCGACGCGATGGGCACGATCATGGGCGTCAGCGACGAGGCCAAGCTGACGGACGCGCAGGGCAACATGCCCGGCATCAACAAGGTCCTCTTCGTCGACGGCATCGCGGTCGCCGCCGGCGGCGCGAGCTCCTCGTCCGCCACCACCTGCTTCGTGGAGTCCACGGCCGGTGTCGGCGAGGGCGCCCGCACCGGCTTCGCGAACGTCGTCACCGGCGGTCTCTTCGCGATCGCCCTCTTCCTGACCCCCGTCGCCACCATGGTCCCGTCCCAGGCCGCCACCCCCGCGCTGCTCGCGGTCGGCTTCCTGATCCTGTCCAACTCGGTCCGTGAGATCGACTGGGCCGACTACACCATCGCCATCCCGGCCTTCGTGACGATGGTGATGATGCCGTTCACCTACTCGATCACCAACGGCATCGGCATGGGCTTCATCACCTTCGTGGTGCTGCGCCTGGCCGCCGGCCGCGGCCGCGAGATCCCGGTCGCGATGTACGTCGTGGCCGCGGTGTTCGGCTTCTACTACCTGATGCCGGCGCTGGGTCTGACCTGAGCCGCACGGGGGCTGTGACCCGAGCCCCCCGGGGCCCCGGGCTCACGTGACCCCGTAGAACTTCTCCGTCTCCTCGACCGCGGTCTGGAACCGCTCGTCGAAGTCATCGCGAATGAGCGTCCGGACGACATAGTCCTGGACGCTCATTCCTCTTTTGGCGGCATGGTGTCGGAGCCGTTCGAGCAGCTCCCCGTCTATCCGCAGGCTGAGCACGCTGGTCCCCATGTCCTGAGGGTCGCCGGGCCCTGCCGGTCGGTGCGTCACTTTCTGCCATCGGATCACTCATACGGGTGACTGGGCGGTTCAGTGGTGCGAGTCACGGGCATTTCAGTGGTGTCGCGGTGGTCTTTAGTCAGAGTAATGAGTTAAGCTAAAGAACATGCCTGACCTCACCCATGGCGACGATGCTGCCGCCGTGAACTCTTTGCGCTCCGCAGTGATGCGCCTGTCGCGTCGACTCAAGCACCAGCGGGTCGACGAGTCGCTGAGCCCCACCGAGATGTCGGTGCTCGGCACCCTTGCCCGCTGCGGCACCGCCACGCCGGGCGAGCTCGCCCGCAAGGAGCACGTACAGCCGCCGTCGATGACCCGCATCGTGGCGCTGCTGGAGAGCAAGGGCCTGGTCAGCCTTGAGCCGCACCCCGAGGACCGACGCCAGAAGGTCGTCACGCAGACCGAGCGGGCCGAGGCGATGCTCGAGGAGAGCCGCCGCAAACGCAACGCGTGGCTGGCCGGCGTCGTCGAGGCCCTCGACGAGGACGAGTGGGCGAAGCTCCGCGAAGCCGCTCCCGTTCTGGAGAAGCTCGCGCACCTGTAGCCGCACGCGCGAATCGTCACGCGCGCCACTCGTGCACCCGTGGTCAGTCGGTCAGCCAGTCAGCACACGCAAGGAGGCGAGCCCTTTTGAGTACGGGACCCGGAGCAGACTCCGCCCCCGCACCAGCCACCCACGACTCCCCGCCCACCGGCGCCCGCGCCACGATGTTCAGCTCGCTGAAGATCCGTAACTACCGCCTGTTCTTCCTCGGCCAGGTCGTCTCCAACACCGGCACCTGGATGCAGCGCATCGCCCAGGACTGGCTGGTGCTGAGCCTCACCGGCTCGTCCGCCGCCGTCGGCATCACCACCGCCCTGCAGTTCCTGCCGATGCTGCTCTTCGGCCTCTACGGCGGTGTCCTCGTCGACCGGCTGCCCAAGCGGCCCACGCTGCTGGCCACCCAGACCGCCATGGGCGTCACGGGCCTCGCGCTCGCCGCCCTGACCCTCTCGGGCCACGTCCAGGTCTGGCACGTCTACGTCGCAGCCTTCGCCGTCGGCCTCGCCACGGTCGTCGACAACCCCGCCCGCCAGTCCTTCGTCGCCGAGATGGTCGGCCCCGGGCAGCTCCAGAACGCCGTCAGCCTCAACTCGGCCAACTTCCAGTCCGCACGCCTGGTCGGTCCCGCCGTCGCGGGCCTCATGATCACGGGCGTGGGGACCGGCTGGGCGTTCCTCTTCAACGGGCTGTCCTTCGTCGCCCCCATCGTCGGCCTGCTGCTCATGCGCGCCCGCGACCTGCAGGTCGTCCAGCGCGCCCCGCGCGGCAAGGGCCAGCTCCGCGAGGGCCTGCACTACGTGGCGAGCCGCCCCGAGCTGATCTGGCCGATCGTCCTCATCGGCTTCATCGGCACGTTCGGCTTCAACTTCCCGGTCTGGCTCTCGGCGTACGCGGACGACGTCTTCCACGTGGGCGCCGGCGGGTACAGCCTCTTCAACACGCTGATGGCGCTCGGCTCCCTGGCGGGCGCACTGCTCGCCGCCCGGCGCGGCACGGCCCGCCATCGCGTGCTGATCGCGGCGGCCCTGGCCTTCGGCGTCCTGGAGGTCGTCGCCGCCCTGGTCCCGTCCTTCTGGCTGTTCGCGCTGCTCATGGTGCCGATCGGCATGTTCGGCCTGACGGTCAACGTCACGGCGAACACCTCGGTCCAGATGACCACCGACCCCGCCATGCGCGGCCGCGTCATGGCCCTGTTCATGATGGTCTTCATGGGCGGTACGCCGCTGGGCGCACCCCTGGTCGGCTGGGTCACCGACACCTACGGCCCGCGCGTCGGCTTCATCCTCGGCGGCCTGGTGTCGGCGGCGGCCGCGGTCACCGTCGGCCTGGTCCTGGCCCGCGTCGGCGGCCTGCGTCTGGCGGTCGGCTGGAACCACGGACACCCGCGGGTCCGCTTCGTGCCGAAGGAACAGCGGGAGCAGCAGCAGCGGGAGCTGGCGACGGCGGTCTGACGTCGCGGAGGGCCTCACGGACGGCGTCACCCTCGCCCGGTGATCCAATCCCTGGAAGGGTGACGTCCCATGAGACTCTTCGCCGCCGTGCTGCCCCCGCAGGACGTGATCGCCGAACTCGCCCCGGTGGTCGCCGCGTTGCGGCGGCTGCCCGGCTCGGACGGGCTGCGCTGGACCGGCCTGCCCGGCTGGCACTTCACGCTCGCCTTCTACGGCGAGGTCGACGAGGAGGTCGTACCGGAACTGTCGCTGCGGCTGGAGCGGGCGGCCCGGCGCACGGAACCCTTCGCACTTGCCGTGCGGGGCGGTGGGCAGTTCGGTCACGGGCGGGCGCTGTGGGCGGGCGCCCGGGGCGACCTGGACGCGCTGCGGCTGCTTGCCGACCGGGCGGAGGCGGCGGCGCGCAAAGCGGGCGTGCCGATGGGTGAGCACCGGCGCTACAAGCCCCACCTGACGGTGGCCCGCAGCCGCGAGGCCCTCGACGCCCAGCCGTACGTCGAGGCCCTCGACGCCTTCGCCGGCCGCACCTGGACGGTGAGCGAGCTGTGCCTCGTCCGCAGCCGCCTGCCGAAGTCGGGGGTGCCGGGGGAGCAGCCCCGCTACGAGACGGTCGCCCGTCAGCCGCTCGGGGCGGCCGGTTAGGCTCGACCATGTGAACCCGAAGACCCGTAACCGGATCATGGCCGGTGTGCTCGTGCTGATGTTCGTCGTGGTGGCGCTGGCCGCGGCGGTCAAGTAACCGCCGACCGCCGCGCCCCGCCTGCCCGGTCCGGACTACCAGGCAAACGCTTCCGGGGGCGGCCCCGGACCCGGGCTGTGCTGTCCCGGGGCGATCCCCGGGCCCCCGGCCGGGCTACCAGGCAAACGCTTCCGGGGGCGGCCCCGGACCCGGGCTGTGCTGTCCTGGGGGCGACCCCCGGACCTCCGGCCGGGCTACCAGGCAAACGCTTCCGGGGACGGCCCCGGCCCCGGGCTGTGCTGTCCCGGGGGCAACCTCCGGACCCCCGGCCGAACTACCAGGCAAACGCCTCCGGAGACGGCCCCGGCCCCGGGAAGATCTCGTCCAGCCCCGTCAGCAGTTCCTCGGTCAGCTCCAGCTCGACGGCGCGCAGGGCGGAGTCGAGCTGCTCCGCGGTGCGCGGGCCGACGATGGGGCCCGTGACCCCGGGCCGGGTCAGCAGCCAGGCCAGGGCCGCCTCGCCGGGCTCGATGCCGTGCTTGTCGAGCAGGTCCTCGTAGGCCTGGACCTGCGCGCGTACGGCGGGGTCGGCGAGCGAGTCCGCGGTCCGGCCGGAGGAGCGGCGTCCGCCCGTGACCTCCTTCTTGATGACCCCGCCCAGCAGCCCGCCGTGCAGCGGCGACCAGGGGATGACCCCGAGGCCGTACTCCTGCGCGGCCGGGATGACCTCCATCTCGGCGCGCCGCTCGGAGAGGTTGTACAGGCACTGCTCGCTGACGAGCCCGATGGTGCCGCCGCGCCGGGCGGCGATCTCGTTGGCCTGGGCGATCTTGTAGCCGGGGAAGTTGGACGACCCGGCGTACAGGATCTTGCCCTGCTGGACGAGGGTGTCGATCGCCTGCCAGATCTCCTCGAAGGGAGTGCTCCGGTCGACGTGGTGGAACTGGTAGATGTCGATGTAGTCGGTCTGGAGGCGCTTGAGCGACGCGTCCACCGCCCGCCGGATGTTCAGCGCCGACAGCTTGTCGTGGTTGGGCCAGGCGGCACCGTCGCCGGCCATGTTGCCGTACACCTTCGTGGCAAGGACCACCTTGTCGCGGCGGTCACCGCCCTGGGCGAACCAGTTCCCGATGATCTCTTCGGTACGGCCCTTGTTGTCGCCCCAGCCGTACACGTTCGCGGTGTCGAAGTAGTTGATGCCGGAGGCCAGCGCCGCGTCCATGATGGCGTGGCTGTCGGCCTCGTCGGTCTGCGGACCGAAGTTCATGGTGCCGAGGACGAGTCGGCTGACCTTGAGTCCCGTGCGTCCGAGCTGCGTGTACTTCATGGTCCCCCAGCCAACGGCTTGGAGTGCGCTCCAGGCAAGGGCGGAGGGGATCAGTCGCGGGGGAAGTCAGCGGTCTTGAGGGTGAGACCGACGACTGTGTCGGTCAGGTCGATGTCCTTGCCGAAGTCGACCGTCGTCCTCGTGATGTAGTCCCCTTCCTTGGGCTGGGTGTATACGTAGCACGTGCCTTTGTAGGGATCGGCGATGACGTACACGGGGACTTCGGCGGTGGCGTAGGCCTTCTTCTTAGGGCCGTAATCGTTGGCCGCAGTGCCCTTGGAGATGACCTCGGCGACGAACTCGACGTCTTCGTGGCGCCAGCGGCCCTTCTCCGTCTTGGTCGCGCTCTCCCTGACGGCCGTCACGTCGGTGGCGAAGCCGTTGAGATGGCCCGGGTAGTCGATCCGGACGTCGGACTTCAGCCGCTTGCGGGGGTACTTGGTCCGCAGCTGCTCGATGATGTCCAGGATGATTTCCCAGTGAGTGTCCCGCTGTGGCGACATGTAGACGGTCCCCTCGACGATCTCGACCTTGTATCCCTCGGGGACGGGCATCTTCTCGAGCCGGTCGAACATCTCGTCGAGCGTGCTCTCGTTGTCGCTCTCGGCCATCGCGATCCTGTCTTCAAGGACGGTCACGGTCGCGCTCCTCCCCGGCTGCCCACGCACAGGTGCAGCCGCGCAGCACAACGATACGCACGGTGACCAGGAGACGCCGAGAACCGGTCAGGCCGTTTCGGCCGTGTACGGCTCGCCCAGGTCCCACGCCTGGTACATCGCCTCCGCGAACCCCTCCGCGATCTTGTGCTCGCCGCTCGCGTTCGGGTGCGTGCCGTCGTACGTGTCGAAAGCGGTGTCGTACGACGACGGAGGCGAGGCCAGCAGCAGCGGGGAGCGGGGTTCGTCGAGGTCGGCGACGGCTTTGGCGAGCAGCACGTTGAAGGCGGCGACCTCGGCGGCGAACGGGGCGTCCGACTCGGCGCGCACGTTCGGTATCACCGGGAGCACGACCATGCGCACGCGCGGGTTGGCCGCCCGGGCCTCGGCGACGAAGGTGCGCATGTTCTCCGCGGTCTGCACCGCGTTCGTGTAGAAGCCCAGGTCGATCAGGCCGAGGGCGACGAGCAGGACGTCCGCCCGCTGTGTGCGCACCGCCTCGCGGATCAGCGGCGCCATGTGGAGCCAGCCCTCGCCCCAGCCGGCGAGGTGGGCGCGCGGGAAGTCCGGGTCCGCGTACTCGTACGACGTCGGGGTCTCCAGCGCCTTGTCGTAGAGCGTCTCGCGCGGGCCGACGATCCGGAACGGGCCCCCGTGCGTCGCGCGCAGGTGCTGCCACATCCGGTAGCGCCATGTGTGTTCGCCCGCGCTCCCGATCGTCTGGGAGTCGCCGACGGGCATGAACCTGAGCATCCGCTCATCATCGTCGATCAGTGCCGGGGCCACGGGCGGGCGGGGTGTGAGGCTGGACACGCGGTCCGAACGCCGGTGCGGGATGGCAGGCTTGGGGCATGCGCATGCGTCGATCGTTTCCGTTCCTCGCCGGGGCCGCCCTCGTCGTCGCGTCGGCGGCACCCGCCGTCGCCTCCGACGGGGACGAGGGGTTCACCATCAAGGATTCCCGGATCACCGAGTCCAGCGGACTCGTCGCCTCGCATGCCCACCCCGGCATCTACTGGACGCACAACGACAGCGACGACGGCCCCTACCTGTACGCCGTCGACAGCAGCACCGGCGAGACCGTCGCCCGGTTCACGATGACCGGCGTCGGCGCGCCCCGCGACGTCGAGGCGATCTCCCTCGGCCCGGACGGCGACCTGTACGTCGGCGACATCGGCGACAACCTCGGCGGCACGTGGAAGTACGTGTGGGTCTACAAGCTGCCCGAGCCGAAGGTGCTCAAGGACCAGACGATCCGCGCCACGCAGTACGTCGTGAAGTACGCGGACGGGGCCCGGGACGCCGAGGCGCTGATGGTCCACCCGAAGACCGGGCGCGTCTACATCGTCTCCAAGAACGAGGACGGCGGCGGCCTGTACGAGGCACCGGCGAAGCTGACCACCTCCGGCACCAACGTCTTCAAGCGCATCGCCGACGTCGACCTGTGGACCACCGACGGGGCGTTCTCGCCCGACGGCAAGCAGCTTGTCGTACGCGGATACTTCGGCGGGATCGCGTACTCCTGGAACGACGGGAAGATCAAGAAGCAGGGCCGGCTGAACGTCCCGCTGCAGAGGCAGGGCGAGTCCGTCGCCTACACCGCCGACGGGTCCGAGCTGATGTACGGCACCGAGGGCGCGAACAGCGAGGTGAAGGCGGAGAGCGTGCCCGGGGGCGGCGAGGGCGGCTCGTCGTCCAAGGATGGTGGTTCGCACTCCGCGGGCGGCAGTGGGGGCGACAGCGACGGGCTGAACGCCAACTTCAAGGTCGGCGCGCTCGTCCTCGCCGCCGCTCTGGCCGTCGTGTTCGGACTGAAGAGGCTGCTGCGCCGGAACTGACGCGTGCCGCCGGGCAGTTGCGTCCTTCTGTACCGAAACCGATCGACGGGCTGCCACCCGTCCAAGTTCTTGACGCGTTCATGATCAGCCTCTTCCATGGGTGATGCGCGGCAAATGGGAGCGCTCCCATTCTGTTCCGGGCCCGCGCCTCCCCGAGAGGAACCCACCCCCATGTTCCGCAGACTGCGAAGAGCACTGTGCGTTGCCGCCGCAGCGCTCCTGATACCGCTGGCGGGGGCGCAGACCGCCCGTGCGGCGGACCCCGGCGCCGGTTACTGGCACACGAGCGGCCGGCAGATCCTCGATGCCGCGGGCCAGCCCGTACGCATCGCCGGGATCAACTGGTTCGGCTTCGAGACCGGCAACCACGTGGTCCACGGCCTCTGGTCGCGCGACTACAAGAGCATGATCGACCAGATGAAGTCGCTGGGCTACAACACCATCCGGCTGCCCTACAGTGACGACATCTTCAAGAGCGGGACCGTTCCCAACAGCATCGACTTCTCCAGCGGCAAGAACACCGACCTGCAGGGCCTGGACTCCCTTCAGGTCATGGACAAGATCGTCTCGTACGCCGGTCAGGACGGGCTCAAGGTGATCCTGGACCGGCACCGGCCCGACTCGGGCGGGCAGTCGGCCCTCTGGTACACCTCCGCCGTCCCGGAGTCGACGTGGATCGCCGACCTCAAGGCTCTCGCGGCCCGGTACGACGACAAGGGCACCGTCATCGGCATCGATCTGCACAACGAGCCGCACGATCCCGCCTGTTGGGGCTGCGGGGACACGGCGACGGACTGGCGGCTCGCCGCCCAGCGGGCCGGGAACGCCGTCCTGTCCGTCGACCCCGACCTGCTGATCTTCGTCGAGGGCGTGCAGACCTTCAACGGCACGTCCGGCTGGTGGGGCGGCAACCTGATGGGTGTCGCCCAGTACCCGGTCCAGCTGAACGTGGCGAACCGCGTCGTGTACTCGGCCCACGACTACGCCACCAGCGTCGCCCAGCAGAGCTGGTTCAACGACCCCTCGTTCCCCGCCAACATGCCGGGCGTGTGGGACAAGTACTGGGGCTACATCTTCAAGCAGAACATCGCCCCCGTCTGGGTCGGCGAGTTCGGCACCACGCTCACCTCGACCATCGACCAGAAGTGGCTGGCCGCGCTCGTGTCGTACATGCGGCCCACGTCCACGTACGGCGCCGACAGCATCTCCTGGACCTTCTGGTCGTGGAACCCCAACTCCGGTGACACCGGCGGCATCCTGAAGGACGACTGGACCTCCGTGGACACGGTGAAGGACGGCTACCTGGCCAGTGTCAAGGCGCCCGCGTTCCCGGGCACCGGCGGCGGTGGAGGGGGCGGAGGCGGCGGGAGCACGGCCGCGTGCAGCGCCGTCTACACCGTCAGCAGCGACTGGGGCGGCGGGTTCAACGCCGAGGTGAAGGTGACGAACACGGGCACCACGGCCCTCAAGTCCTGGAAGGTCACCTGGACCTGGAGCGGCGCCCAGAAGGTCACGAACATGTGGAACGCGTCGTACACCCAGACCGGAGCAACGGTGACCGCGGCCAACGCCGATCACAACGGAGCAGTGCCGACGGGCGGTTCGGCGAGCTTCGGCTTCGGGGGAGCCCCGGGCGGCGGGACCACGCCGACCGCGAGCTGCACGGCGACATGAGAGAAGGGCGCCCGGTGTTCGCCGGGCGCCCTTCAGCGGCGTACGGGGTGACCGACTGCTCCCCCGCAGGGGTCTGTCGCTGCAGGGCTCAACGCACATTCGTGTTGACCGCCCCCGGCAGGCAGTGCTGGAGTCGGCAGGTGGACAGCATCCCCGCCAACCGGCGGCTCTGGAACCGGATCAGCAGCGCCTACCAGCACGAGCACGACCCGCAGATCGGCGCCGCACCCCGGCTGTGGGGCATGTACTCCATCCCCGACGCGCACCTGCACGCCCTGGGCGACGTCACCGGCAAGCGCGTCCTCGAACTCGGCTGCGGCGCCGGCCAGTGGTCCAGGGCGCTCGCCGCCGAGGGCGCCACCGTGGTCGGGCTCGACCTGTCCGAAGCCCAACTCGCCGCAGCGGCCCGCGCGATGGGAGAAGCCCGCTACCCGCTGGTGCAGGGCGCCGCCGAACAACTCCCCTTCGCCGCCGACAGCTTCGACCTGGTGTTCTGCGACTTCGGCGGGCTCAGCTGGGCGCCCCCGCACCTGGCCGTCCCGCAGGCCGCACGCATTCTGCGCCGAGGCGGGCGCCTGGTGTTCAACGTCGCCGGCCCATGGTTCGAAGCGTGCTACGACGAGGCCGCCGGCCGCGTGACCACCACGCTGCAGCAGGACTACTTCGGGCTGAGCACCATCGCCGAAGACGACGGCGCGACCAGCTATCAGCTCACCTACGGCGACTGGGTCAAGGTCCTGCGCGGCGCGGGTCTCATCATCGACGACCTCATCGAGCCGCGGCCCGAACGCGGAACACCCAACGGCTACAACGAAACCGACCCACCCGACTGGGCACATCGCTGGCCGGCGGAACTGCTCTGGGTGACCCACAAGCCGTAAGTTCCGCCGCGCGGATACGAAGAAGGGCGCCCGGTGTTCGCCGGGCGCCCTCGTCGTCGTACGAGAGAAGGTCAGAGCTTCTCGATCACGTAGTCGATGCACTTCGTGAGGGCCTCGACGTCCGCCGGGTCGATTGCCGGGAACATGGCGACGCGGAGCTGGTTGCGGCCGAGCTTGCGGTAGGGCTCGGTGTCGACGATGCCGTTGGCGCGCAGCACCTTGGCCACGGCGGCGGCGTCGACCTCGTCGGAGAAGTCGATCGTGCCGATGACCTGCGAGCGCTTGGCCGGGTCCGTCACGAACGGGGTCGCGTGCTTGGAGTCCTCGGCCCAGGAGTACAGGCGCGAGGAGGAGTCCTTCGTACGGGCCGTCGACCAGGCCAGACCGCCCTGGCCGTTGATCCACTCCAGCTGCTCGTTGAGCAGGAAGAGGGTGGCGAGGGCCGGGGTGTTGTACGTCTGGTTCTTGCGGGAGTTGTCGATCGCCGTGGGGAGCGAGAAGAACTCCGGCACGTGGCGGCCGGACGCGTGGATGCGCTCGGCGCGCTCGATCGCGGCCGGGGAGAAGACGCCGATCCACAGGCCGCCGTCGGAGGCGAAGGACTTCTGCGGGGCGAAGTAGTAGACGTCCGTCTCGGTGATGTCGACCGGGAGGCCGCCCGCGCCGGAGGTGGCGTCCACGAGGACGAGGGCGCCCTCGTCGGCACCGGCCACGCGCTTGATGGGCGCGGCGACACCGGTGGAGGTCTCGTTGTGGGTGAAGGCGTACACATCCACGCCCGCCTCGGCCTGCGGCTCCGGGTGCGTGCCCGGGTCGGAGGCGATGACGGTCGGCTCGGCCAGCCACGGGGCGAGCTTCGAGGCCTTCGCGAACTTCGAGGAGAACTCACCGAAGTTCAGGTGCTGCGACTTGTTCTCGATCAGGCCGTGCGTCGCGACGTCCCAGAACGCGGTCGAGCCGCCGTTGCCGAGGACGACCTCGTACCCCTCGGGGAGGGAGAAGAGGCTGCTCACGCCCTCGATGACCTTGCCGACCAGGTTCTTGACCGGGGCCTGGCGGTGGGAGGTACCGAGGAGGGATGTGCCGGTGGCGGCCAGCGCGTCCAGCGCTTCCGTCCGCACCTTGGAGGGGCCCGCGCCGAAACGTCCGTCGGCGGGCTTGATGTCAGCGGGAATCTGGATCTCAGCCACGACGGGAGCCTAGCCGTTCCGGGAAACCTGGGCGAAACGTCGTCCGTCGGGTGAGACGCGCCCGTCCGGGGGCCACGGGGGCGCTGCCCCCGGACCCCCGCTCCTCAAACGCCGGAGAGGCTGGATTTCCCGCCGAACGGGCTGGACCTACGCCAGCCGCACCGGCAGCTCGAACAGGTCGTTCTGCGTCACCACCGGCTTGTTGCGGAGCTCGGCGGCGGGGACCGCCAGGTCGAGGCCCGGGAAGCGCTCGTACAGGGCGGGCAGCGCCACCCCCGCCTCCAGGCGGGACAGGGCCGCGCCGGGGCACACGTGCGGGCCGTGGCCGAAGGAGATGTGGCGGTTCTCCGTGGTGCGGGTGATGTCGAAGTCGCCCGCGCTCGCCCCGTGGGCCTTCTCGTCGCGGCCGATGGCGCCGTAGGAGACGATCAGCGCGTCGCCGGCCGGGATGACCTTGTCGCCGACGGGCACGTCCTCCGTCGCGAAGCGGATCAGGACGTGGGAGGTGGGGGTGGAGAAGCGGAGGGTCTCCTCGACCACCGCGGACCAGTCCGTCTCGCCCGAGAGGACCAGGGCGCGCTGCTCGGGGTGGGTGGAGAGGTTGACGACGGCGTTGGCGATGAGGGAGATCGTCGTCTCGTGTCCGGCCGCGACCATCAGCTGGAGGGTGGAGACGATCTCCTCGTCGGTGAGGTGGTCGCCGTCCTCGGAGGCGAGGATCAGGGCGCTGGTCAGGTCGTCGCCGGGCTCCGCGCGCTTCGCCGCGACCGTCTCCGCCATGATCCCGGCCAGCTCGGTCAGCGTGGCGATGACCTCGGCGGGCGGGGTCTGGGTGGAGAAGAACTTCTCGAAGAGTTCCTTGAGGCGGGGCAGGCGGGACTCGTCGATGCCCATCAGGTCGGCGATGACGAACATGGGCAGCGGGTAGGCGAAGTCGGCCTTCAGGTCGACGACGTCGCGCTCCACGGCGCCCAGGTCGTCGAGGAGGCCCTCCGTCAGCTTGGTGATCCGCTCGCGCATCTGCTCCACACGGCGCGGGGTGAGCGCCTGCGCCACGAGGGTCCGCATCCGGCGGTGGTCCGCGCCGTCCACGGTGAGCATGGAGCGGCCCGGGTTGGCGAGCCCGATCAGCGGCCAGTCGGCGGCTATCTCGCCGCGCTGCCAGGCGCCCCACACGTTGATGTCCTTCACCAGACGGGGGTCGGTGAGCAGCGCGCGCGCCTCGGCGTGGTGCGTGACCGCCCAGACCGGGACGCCGCCGGGCAGCTCCACGGCGGCGAGCGGTCCCGCCGCGCGCAGCCGGGCGCTCTCGCCGTCCAGGTCGGTGACGAAGGGGTCCAGGGGGATACGGGTCTCTTCGGTACCAGCGGTCATGCGGGGGTGCCTCCAAGGGCCGGGGTAGGCGTTGTTCGGTGTTCTCGCCGTGCGGGTGCTCGGCGCGCGGGTACCGGTGTCCGGTAGGGGGTGCTCGGGGTACGGGCGCCCGTGCTCAACGCACCGGCACGGGTGTGAACCGCACCGGGAGTTCGCTCAGCCCCCGCAGCCAAGGTGACGGCCGGCGCGTCAACGACTCGGCCGGTACGGCGAGGTCGATGTCCGGCAGCCGGTCGAGGACGACCTCGATGCCCGTACGCGCGATGACCTCCGCGACCTCCTGGGCCGGGAACGGGCAGCGGTGCTCGCCGTGGCCGAAGGAGAAGTGCGCGTTGTTGCCGCCGGTGAGGGCGGAGCCGTCGACACGGACCTGAGGGTCGGAGTTGGCGCCCTGCAGGCCCAGCAGCAGCAGGTCGCCGGCGCGGACGCGCAGGCCGCCGAGCTGGGTGTCGCGGGAGGCCCAGCGGCCGGCCACGTTCTGGGTCGGGGTGTCCTCCCAGAGGACCTCGTTCATGGCCTCGGCGACGCTGTGCCGGCCGCCGAAGAGGGAGGCGGCGAAGCGGTCGTCCGTGAGCATCAGGCGCAGCGAGTTGCCGATCCAGTCGGCGGTCGGCTGGTGGCCGGCCGCCATCATGACCATCAGGTCCTGGGTGATCTCCTCGTGCGTGAACCCGGCCGTGTCGGCCAGCATGCGGCTGACCACGTCGTCCGCGGGTTCGGCCGCCCGGTCCGCGAGCAGCTGGGCCATGGAGGACGCCACGTGCTGCTGTCCGGCCAGGGCGCCCTCCCGCCCGTTGATCATGTCGTTGAGTGCCGTGACCAGGCCCGGCCCCTGCTCGTCCGGGAAGCCGTACAGCCGCGCCAGTACGCGCACGGGCAGCAGTGCCGCGTAGTCACCGACGATGTCCGTCTCGCCCTTGGCGCAGACCGCGTCGATCAGTTCGTCGGCGAACTTCTCGGCGTGGGCGCGCAGTTCGAACGGGTCGACGGCCTCCAGCGCGTCGCTGATCATGCCGGCGCGCTCGCGGTGGCGTTCGCCGACCGTGTAGAGGATCGAGGGCTGCTTGCGGCCGATCATCGGCAGCAGCGGCCAGTCGGCGGGGATGTTGTCCCACTGGCTCCACAGGTCGGAGTCCCGGCTGAACAGCACGGGATCGCCGGTGACCTGGTGCAGTTCGCGGTAGCCGAGGACCAGCCAGGCGGGGATGTCGCCGTCGAGCACGACCGGCACCACGGAGCCGTGGTCGCGCCGCATCTCCCGGTACAGCTCGGTGGGTTCGGTCTGGAACCTGGGCCCGCTCAGGGGCACGGGGGCAGCGGTCACAGGGCCAACTCCGGTGATCTGGGCGCGTAGTGGGATTTGAGGTGCTCGACGAGCGTGATCAGCACCTGCTTGCTGGACGCGCGCGAGCGGGCGTCGCAGTCGAGCAGCGGGATGTGCGGGTCGAGGTCGAGGGCCTCGCGGATCTGCGCGGGGGTGTGGGCGGGCCCGCCGAAGTCGTTGCAGGCGACGATGAACGGGGTGCCGTGGTGCTCCAGGCGGTCGATGGCGTACCAGGAGTCGTCGATGCGCCGGGTGTCGACGAGGACGACCGCGCCGAGCGTGCCGGCGAAGAGCCGGTCCCACAGGAACCAGAAGCGCTCCTGCCCGGGCGCGCCGAAGAGGTACAGCACGTTGCGCGCGTCGAGCGTGATGCGGCCGAAGTCGAAGGCGACGGTGGTCGCGGTCTTGCCGCGGACCTCGCTGATGTCGTCGACCGCCTCGCCGGCGCGCGTCATCGTCTCCTCGGTGTTGAGGGGACGTATCTCGCTCACGGAGCGGACCAGGGTGGTCTTGCCGACGCCGAAGCCGCCGACGACCACGATCTTCAGACCGTTGTCGGCCGTCTCGCCCAGCGGGGTGCGCGCGTCGGAGGCAGCGGTCGTCGTCGCGGTCGTGGTCGCGTTCATGGTCGCGTCGGAGATCGCGTCAGAGGTTACGGAGTCCAACGAGCACCTGCTCCAGGATGTCGGGGTCGGGAAGAGCGGAGTGGTGCGGGTGGCGGGCGCTGACCCGGCCCGCGGCGAGGAGGTCGGAGAGCAGGATCCTCGTGATGCTCACCGGCAGTCGCAGCTCGGCGGCGATCTCCACCACGGCCGTGGGCCGCTGGGCGAGGCGCAGGATCGCGGCGTGCTCCGACTGCATGCCCACCACGGGATCGCACTCGGCGACGACGAGCGTCACCAGGTCGAACGGGGCGTCGGGGCCGGACCGGCTGCGCCCCCCGGTGAGGGTGTAGAGCCGGTCCGGCGCGTCGTCCCTGCCCGGCCGGCTCATGACGTACGGGGTTCCGCGCGCAGGTGTTCGCCCAACTGCTCGACCAGCTCGCTCATGTTGTGCCCGACGAGCCCGGCGTCGGCCTCCTCGGCCGTGACCACGGCGAGGTGCGCGCCCTCGCCCGCCTCGACGATGAACAGGACCCCGCCGTAGAACTCGGCCATCGCGGACCGCACGCCGCCGCTGCCGTCGCCGAACTCCATGGACGCCCCGTGGGAAAGCGACTGGATGCCGGCGGCGATCGCGGCGAGCTGGTCGGCCTGGTCGACGGAGAGTTCCGGCGTACGGCACAGCTTCAGGCCGTCGCGGGAGAGCACGAGGGCGTGCCGGGCGCCCGGGGTGCGCTCGAGCAGACCCTCGATGAGCCAGGTGAGCTTCTCGTCGGCGGTGGTGGTGCTGCCGGTCATGGGGTGGTGTCGCCTTCCGGGTGCTGGTGCGGCTGCGAGGGGGTGGCGGGGGCCGTGTCCCGTACGGCTTCGTCGCCTTGTACGGCTTCGTCGGGGGCTGTCTCTCCCACGGTGCTGTCGGGCGCCGTTCCCCGTACCGCCTGGCGGAAGCTGTTGAACCGGGCGGCCCTGGCCTTGGCGGCGTCGGCCGCGGGGGGCTCGCGGTCGCTGCGGTCGGCGGCGTGCGCGCGGCTGCGCTCGGCGTGGGCGAGGGTGCGGCCGCGGCGGCGCTTGGGGAGGCCGCCGGTGTCGGCGCCGACTCCGCTGTGGTCGGGCGACTCGTGGGTGGGGACCGGGTCCGGGTCGAGGTCCCCGGTGGAGCGTGCGGCGGCGTAGGACACGGGGGAGCTCTGGGGGCGCGGCTCGTCGGCGTGGTCCTGCGCGACCGCGGATGCCGCCGTCGCGGATGCTCCCGTCGCGGTGGCCTCCGGCGTGGTGGCCTCCGGGTCGCCGGGCAGCGGGGCGGACGGGCGCGTGAGGATGTCCTGCGGGATCAGGACGAGGACGCCGGTGCCGCCGCGTGCGGAGGGCCGGAAGGACACCTTCAGGCCGTGCTTGCGGGCGAGCCGCCCGACGACCGCGAGCCCGAGCCGGGTGCCGGAGAGCCCGCCCAGCGCGGCCGGGTTCTCGGCGTCCGCGGAGACGGCGCGTTCGGCACGGCGCAGCTGGACGTCGCCCATGACCAGGCCGCTGTCCTCCACGGACACGATGACGCCCGCGGGAACCTCTTCCACGTAGACGTGGACTTCGGCGGTCGGCGGCGAGAAGTTCGCGGCGTTGTCGAGGAGTTCGGCGAGCGCGTGCATCACGCCCTCGGCGGCGTGCCCGGCGACGGCGGCCTCGCTGGAGGAGTGCACGCGCACGCGCTGGTAGCCGCCGATACGGCCCATGGCGCCGCGCAGGATCGACTCCATGACGATGGGCCGCGCCCAGCGGCGGCCGGAGCGCGCGCCGGTGAGGACGGCGACGGAGTCGGCGAGGCGGCCCGCCTGGGCGGTGCGGTGGTCGAGGTGGAGGAGGTCGGCGAGGACTTCCTCGTCGGAGTGCTTCTCCTCCATGGCGCGCAGGTCGGCGAGCATGCCGGTGGACAGTGCCTGCATCCGGGCGGCCGCGTTGGCGGTGGCCGAGATCGCGGCGGCACGGTCGGCGGTGGCCTGCCGGACGCGCCGGGCCAGGCGGACGTTCTCCTCGGTGAGGCGGGTCTGCTCCCGGGTGAACTCCTCGGTGAGCCGCGCCCGTTCCCGGGTGAACCCGTCGGTCAGGCGGGCCCGTTCGCGGGCGGCCTCCTCCTTGAGGCGTGCCTGTTCCTGGGCGGACTCGTCGGCCAGCCGGGTCCGCTCCTGGTTGAACTCCGAGGCCAGCCTCGCCCGTTCCTGAAGGAGCCGTCCGGCGTCCTGGGTCACGGAGTCGAGCCGGCGGCGCACGAGACGCGACGTCTGCACGGCGTGGGAGGCGGAGGCGATGGCCGTGCACAGCAGCAGAAGGGCCGCGCCCGCGCCCCAGGCGAGGGGGGTTCGCACCGAGTCGGGTGCCAGCGCGACGGCCACGCCCGCGGCGGGGGCGGCCAGTACGGCGACGATCAGGGGAACGGGTGCCACGGCGCGGAAGGTGGGTCGTTCGCCGGAGCCGGAGGGGGTGGGCGGGGTCATGAATGTGTCCTCGGTCCTCGGTCGTGTCCTGGGCGAGAAGCGACACCTGATGCTCAACTGGCGGTCACTATATGAGAGTTCGTGATCGAATTGGGAAGGTTCCGTTTCCGGTCTTGGAATCCGTGTGCAATTCGGGACGGAACGGCACCCGGTTGCTGTGGGACGGCTGTACGGGACCGTGGCCCCTGCGGCGATGCGACCACGTAACGCTGCCTACGGGTCACTGTCAGTGGCGGGAGGCATCCTGGGGGCATGACGGATCTCGGGGCACTGCGGGCAGGGCTGGAGAAGGCCGTGCGCGGCGAGGTCGCCTTCGACGCGACCGCGCGGGCGCTGACGACCATGGACGCGTCCAACTACCGGCGGGTGCCACTAGGCGTCGTCGCCCCGCGGGACGCCGACGACGTGGCGGCGGCCCTGGCCGTCTGCCGCGGGCTGGGTGTACCGGTCGTGCCGCGCGGCGGCGGCACATCGATCGCCGGGCAGGCGACGGGTACGGGCGTGGTGCTGGACTTCACCCGTCACATGAACCGGATCGTGTCGCTGGACCCGGAGGCGCGCACGGCGGTGGTCCAGCCCGGTGTCGTCCTGGACCGCCTCCAGGAGGCCGCCGCCCCGCACGGCCTGCGCTTCGGCCCCGACCCCTCGACCCACAGCCGCTGCACGCTCGGCGGAATGATCGGGAACAACTCGTGCGGCTCGCACTCGGTCGCCTGGGGGACCACGGCGGACAGCGTGCGCGAGCTGTCGGTGATCGACGGTCACGGCACCCCCTCGGTGCTGGGCCAAGGCTGGGCGGGCGCCCCCGATGGTCTGCGGTCCCTGGTGGAGGGCGAGTTGGCGCGCCTGCGCACGGGCTTCCCGGACCTCCCCCGCCGTATCTCCGGTTACGCCCTGGACGCCCTCCTCCCCGAGAGGGGCGCGGATGTCGCCCGCGCCTTCTGCGGCTCCGAGGGCACCTGGGGGGTGCTGACCGAGGCGGTCGTACGACTGGTGGAGGCGCCCCGCGCGCGGGCGCTGGCGGTGCTGGCGTACGCGGACGAGAGCGCGGCGGCGGAGGCGGCGGCCGGTCTCCTGCCGTACGGGCCGCTGACGGTGGAGGGAATGGCGGCGGATCTCGTCCGCTCCGATGCCGGGCTCCCACAGGGCGGCGCCTGGCTGTTCGTGGAGACGGGCGGCTCCACGCCGGGGGAGGCACGCGCGCGCGGGGACGAGATCGTGCGCGCCGCCGACGTCACCGGCCCACGCGGCTCCCACGGCTCCCTGGTGGTCACCGACCCGGCCGGACAGCGCGCCCTGTGGCGGATCAGGGAGGACGCGAGCGGTACGGCGACCCGGATGCCGGACGGCAGCGAGGCCTGGCCCGGATGGGAGGACTGCGCGGTGCCACCGGCCCGGCTCGGCGCGTATCTCCGCGACTTCCGGGAGCTGTTGACCTCCCACGGCCTGCGCGGCACGCCCTACGGGCACTTCGGCGACGGCTGCATCCACGTCCGCATCGACTTCGATCTGCTGACGACTGACGGGATCGGCCGCTTCCGCCGCTTCTCCGAGGAGCTGGCACAGGTGGTGGTCTCCCACGGCGGCTCGCTCTCGGGCGAGCACGGGGACGGACAGGCGCGCGCGGAGCTTCTCCCCGTCATGTACGGCCAGGAGATGGTGAGCCTCTTCGAGCGCGCGAAAGGCCTCTGGGACCCCGGCGACCTCCTCAACCCCGGGATGCTCGTACGGCCGCACCGGCTGGACGAGAACCTGCGGTTCGCGGTGCTGCCGCGTGAGCCGGTGGACGTGGAGTTCGGGTATCCGGCGGACGGCGGGGACTTCTCGGCGGCGGTGCGCAGGTGTGTGGGGGTCGCCAAATGCCGTACACCATCCGGGGGTTCAGGCACCTCGGTGATGTGCCCGTCCTTCCGGGCGACCGGCGAGGAGGAGCACTCCACCCGCGGGCGGGCGCGACTGCTGCACGAGATGCTCGCGGGCGAGGTCGTCACCGACGGCTGGCGCTCGGCAGAGGTCCGCGACGCACTGGACCTCTGCCTGTCCTGCAAGGGCTGCCGGTCCGACTGCCCGGTCGGCGTCGACATGGCCACCTACAAGGCGGAGTTCCTCCACCACCACTACGCGGGCCGCCGCCGCCCGGCCGCGCACTACGCGATGGGCCGCCTCCCGGTGTGGCTCGCCGCCGTACGGCGAACCCACTCGGCCCGACTGGTCAACTCCCTCGCCTCCGTACGCCCGCTGGCGGCCATGGCGAAACACCTGGCCGGCATCGCGCCCGAACGGGAGATCCCGAGGCTGGCGCGGGAGACGTTCAGCCGGTGGTGGTCGCGACGGTTCCGCGACCGGGCACGGGCCTACGTCCGGGCCAGGAAACGGGGGCGGGCGCGCGGACCCTTCCCGGGCTTCGGCGGCTCGGGGGAGACCGTCGTCCTGTGGCCCGACACCTTCACCGAGCACCTCTCACCGAACGTCGGCCGCGCGGCGGTACGGGTCCTGGAGGCAGCAGGCGTGAACGTCCTGCTGCCACCGAGGGTGCGGATGGAATGGGGGCCAGTGCGTGATGTGGGGGACGGGGCGGGGGTTTCTGGGCCGGGGTCCGGCGGCGGGGTTTCGGGGGCGGTGGATTCGGAGGCGGAGGCGGAGGTCGAGTCGCGGTTCGGCGAGGGGGTTTCGGGGGCGGAGGCGGGGTTTGGTGACGGGGCTTCGGGGGCGGTGGATTCGAAGGCGGAGGTGGAGTCGCGGTTCGGTGAGGGGGTTTCGGGGGCGCCGATGGGCGGTGGTGGGTCGAGGGCGGCTGTCGGGGACGGGGTGTCGAAGGGGCTCCGTGGCTTCAACGTGTTCCTGCCGCGTCGCCA
The DNA here is from genome assembly GCF_040606085.1 of Streptomyces sp. NPDC005485. Classification (NCBI taxonomy): domain Bacteria; kingdom Bacillati; phylum Actinomycetota; class Actinomycetes; order Kitasatosporales; family Streptomycetaceae; genus Streptomyces; species Streptomyces sp. NPDC005485. The sequence goes on from NZ_JBEXDZ010000022.1 coordinate 42,214, forward strand.
ACGGCGGGTCTGCTGCGGCCTGACGTACGTCTCCACCGGTCAACTCGACCGCGCCCGCGCCGTGCTGCGCCGCACGCTCGACCTGATGGAACCGTTCATCGAGATGGGCACCCAGGTCGTAGTCCTGGAGCCGAGCTGCGCCGCCGCCCTGCGCACGGACCTCCCGGAGCTGCTGCACGACGACCCGCGGGCGGCCCGCCTGGCCTCAGCGGTGATGACCTTCGCCGAGGCCCTGGAACGCCACGCCCCGCACTGGACCCCACCCCGCCTCGACCGCCCCGTCGCCGGCCAGACCCACTGCCACCAGCACGCGGTCCTCGGCGACACGGCCGACCGCCGCCTGCGCGAGGCCGCGGGCCTGACCGGCGACCTCTCGGGCGGCTGCTGCGGCCTGGCAGGCAACTTCGGCTTCGAAAAAGGCCACTACGACGTCTCGACGTCCTGCGCAGAGGACCAACTGCTCCCGGCGGTACGGGCAGCGACACCCGACACGGCCATCCTGGCGGACGGCTTCTCATGCCGCACACAACTGGAACACCTGGCCGGGGTGAGGGCGCGGCACCTGGCGGAGGTGTTGGCGGAGGGGCTTGAGACGAGGCCGGAAGCAGGGTGGGACTGAGGCGCGGAACGCCTCGGTCGGCTCGCAGACCCAGCGGTACCGGCCTTGCCGGGGCGGACGCACCGCGACCACCGTCGTGTGACAGCTGCACCGGCTCCTGGTAGATCCTGATCCTCGTCGGCTTGAGTGCGCCGATTGCTGTCCAAGCCGCCCGGCCCCGCAGCTCCTCGGCCCAGCGGTCGAGGTCGTCCTCGGTGTCGTGGAAGAACCACGACTCGAAGGTCCCCAGGGCCTGCAGGGCAGGGGCAGGTGCGTATCGCAGTTCACAGTGCACCTGGACACAGCAGTCGTGATCACCCTCGCTGTCGAGGACCTCGAACTGCCGGATGAGATCCACCGCGGGTTCACTGCGCCCGGAGTTCCTCCTGCGCGGAGAGGAGTGCGCCCTCGTACGGCCCTGCCTCGCCGTCCACGAGCGCCATATGGAGGAGGAGCGTCTGCGATGCAAGCGACGCCGTGAGCTGTGGTTCGCGGTGCACGGTGTCGACGTGGGGCCGCGCATCATCCACGGCAGGGAGGTGGCCTGACGTGTCTGCAACATCACTGCGGCTGCTCCCCTGGACCGGCCCCGAAGGCAAGCCCTGTTACCTCGCCGGCGACGGCTGCGGCTACTTGTCGCGCATCGCCGACGGCATCGAGTCCGTGCAGCTGGGCAGGGCGGGGGAGTTGCTCGGCCATGCGGCCGACCTGCTCGCTGACCGAGAGACGGATGCTGGTGAACTTCGCTTCCTGGCCCATCGCTTGATCGAGGCGCTGCGGGATGTGAAGCGTGTCGCGGAGAGCCGTGGGGCACGGCTGCCGGAACCTGCCGATGACGGATCCGGCGCTTCGGATTCGTCCTGCGGGTGATCAGCAACCTGTCCGGCTCTGTCAGGCTCTTGTGGCGCCGCCGTTTCACGACCACCGAGCCCAGCGCGGCCGTGGGGTGCCGGCCGGAGCACACCCCCTAACTGATCGTTTCAGAATGAGGTCCGGAGTCGCCTCAAACACATGATGGTGCAGGCGAGTTGAAGCAGGCCGAGGTGGAGGTCGGCGCGTATCTCATAGCGGATGCGGAGCCGTTTGAACTGGTGGAGCCAGGCGAAGGTGCGCTCGACGACCCAACGAGTCTTGCCGAGTCCGGAGCCGTGCGAGGTGCCGCGGCGGGCGACCTTCGGGGTGATTCCACGGGCCCGGACGAGACGGCGGTACTTGTCGTAGTCGTAGCCGCGGTCGGCGAACAGCCGTCGGGGGCGACGGCGGGGCCTGCCGCGCAGGCCGCGGATTGGCGGGATGGCGTCCAGCAGCGGCATCAGCTGGGTGACATCGTGACGATTCCCGCTGGTCAGCGCTACGGCTAAAGGAGTGCCATGCCGGTCGACAATCAGATGGTGTTTGCTGCCGGGCCGGGCCCGGTCGACCGGCGAAGGTCCGGTGTGAGCCCCCCTTTGAGCGCCCGGACGTGCGAGCCGTCGATCGCAGCGTCGTCCATGTCCAGCAGGCCCGCAGCCCGCAGCTCGGCCAGCAGTACCTCGTGCAGCTGCGGCCAGACGCCCGCTTCAGTCCAGTCCCGTAGACGCCGCCAGGCTGTCACACCGCTGCATCCGACCTGTTCCGCGGGAACGTCCCGCCAGCTCACGCCCTTGCACAGCACATAGACGATGCCGCGCAGCGCAGCGCGGTCGTCTGCAGGCAATCGCCCGGGATACCGATACCGCCTGGGCGGACGAACCGGCAGCAGCGGGGCCACACGTTCCCACAAGTCATCAGGCACAAGATCAGCGGACACCCAACAGATCCTGCCGACACGACACCCAACTGCCAAGCCCCACAACGCATTTCATTCTGAAACGATCAGTAAGTGGCCGGGGCGCCCGCAAGGGATGGAACGTCGTCGTCGTCCAATTCGCCGCGGAGGGCGGCCTGGACGAAGGCCGTCATCGAGGCGAGGAGGAGCAGCGCGAGGGGTCCCCAGATTGCCGGGATCGACCACAGGGGCCAGTCGTTGGCCGCCTGCGCCCAGAGGGTCAGGATGGCCGTGGCGCCCATGCCGAGGCCGTGCCACCGCATCACGGTCGCTGCTTTCGCGTGGCGCCGGTTGCCGCGGGCGAAGAAGGGCCACAGTCCTCCGACGAGGGCGGTCAGGCCGAAGGAGAGACAGGCGAGCGCGCCGCCGAGGCGGTCCTCCGGCCACCCCACGGGCCCGGCGGACGTCTGCTGGCGCTGTCCGTGGGTGTCGCGTACCTCGACGACCTGACCGCGCCAGATCAGGCCGACCACCTTGTCGTCCGGCTCCATCCCCGACATCACCGGCTCGGTCTGCAGGAACGTCACATGCCACGGTTTACCGGACGGCAGCAGCAGGTCCGCCTCCGGCGACTCGCCCCGGTCCCCGTTGTGCATGTCGGCCCTGCGAACGGTGAACTCCTGCTTCCACACGCACCCCGACACCTTCACCGGGGCGGAGGCGCACGCAGGCGCGGCGTGAAACTCCCGCTCCCGCTCCAGCGCTCCGCGGATCTGGAAGGCCGACGCCACCCCGACACCGAGAGCCAGGACGGCGATCAGCACCCATGCCACGTTCCCTGTCGCCTTGTTCCTCGCCGCCCCCACCGTGCCCTCACCCTCACCTTTCCCACGAGTCCCCCGTCCGCGTATTTGAGCACGTCAGCCGCCGCCCGCCCCATGCCCGCCACCGGCAGCGCACGACCCGTCCGACTTGCCGGGTCAAGGCAACGAGCGGCAAGCCAGGAGCCAGGGATCAGGGGGTAAGGGTCAGGGACTGGTGTCGGTGGTGTTGGTGGTGGTGGGCGGTGCGGATGGCCGGGTGCCAGTGGCGTGGCCGGCGCCGATTCCGGCCCCGGCCCCGGTGGCGATCAGTACGGCGCCCGCCAGGAGCGTCCAGGCCCCCACGAGCAGGGGCGTGCCCCAGGCGCTGAAGGGGCCGCCGAGGCAGAGGATGGCGATCACGAAGCCCGTCCAGGTCAGCCAGGAGGGCAGGGCGTGGTTCCGCCAGACCGCGAAGAGCAGGACGCTCGCGCCGAGCATGGCGGCGATCGTGGCGCCGTACGCCACGTCCAGGAGGACCATCGACAGCAGGGCCGTGCCCGGGATCACCAAGAAGTCCTTCGAGTGGTTCGCGGTAATCGCGAAGACGTTGCCTGCCACGCCCGCGAGCATGATGCCGATCGTGAAGACCAGGCCCCCGGCCAGGACCAGCTTGGAGCGGGTGTCCGAACGGCGGGACAGCTCGGCCAGGAACCACAGGAAGAGCAGGCCCGCGCCCAGCAGGATCAGGGCGGTGGCCTCGGAGAGGTTCTGGTTGCCTTCGTCGCGGTAGTAGTGGACCAGTGTGACGAGCGCGCCGCGCTTGTCCGTCTCGGGCGTACGCCAGAACAGCAGCTGGCCGGTGATCAGCAAGCCGCCGGAGAGCACTCCGGCGATCGCGGGCCAGAGCACCTTGGGCCCGGCCTGTGGTGTGGGAGCCGACATTGTGGCCTCCTGGGAAGCCCCCCGAAGGGCAACCCCCCTCACTACCAGTGTGAACACTGACCGGTGAATGCGCTCTGCGGCCCCGTAAGCCGCAAAAGAGGTTCACAGGCCTGACGTAGTCCATTACTCTGGACTTGAGAGTTCATCTTGATGCACAAATGATCAAGCGAAGTCTCCAACGAATCCTGCAAGTCCTGCAAGTCCTGCGAATCCTGACGTGACCTACCTGGACGGCCTCTGTGAATCACCCCAGCGCTGACCTGCCCCCGTCCGCCCCCGCGGGTGCTGACCGGCGATGGGGCGCGCTCGGCCCCGTGGGTCTCGTCCTCGCCGGAGGCATCTCGGTGCAGTTCGGCGGCGCGCTCGCCGTGACGCTGATGCCGCGCGTCGGGGCGCTCGGGGTCGTGACCCTGCGGCTGTTCGTCGCCGCGATCGTGCTGCTCGTGGTGTGCCGGCCCAAGGTGCGGGGGTACACGCGCGCCGACTGGGTCACCATCGTCGTCTTCGGTGCCACCATGGCCGCGATGAACGGGCTCTTCTACCAGTCCGTCGACCGCATCCCGCTCGGCACGGCCGTCACGCTCGAAGTGCTCGGCCCGCTCGCCCTCTCCGTGATCGCCTCCCGCCGCGCGCTCAACCTCGTCTGGGCGGGGCTCGCCCTCGTCGGCGTGTTCCTGCTCGGCGGCGGAGGCTTCGGCAGTCTCGACCCGGTCGGCGTCGCCTTCGCCCTGTCGGCAGGCGCCATGTGGGCTGCGTACATCGTCTTCAGCGCCCGTACGGGCCGACGCTTCCCGCAGGCCGACGGGCTCGCGCTCGCCATGGTGGTCGCCGCGGTGCTGTTCATGCCGCTCGGCATCGTCGAGTCCGGCTCGAAGCTGCTCAATCCGACGACCTTCGCCCTGGGCGGTGCCGTCGCCATCCTGTCCTCGGTCCTGCCCTACACCCTCGAACTGCTCGCGCTACGACGGCTGCCCGCCTCCACCTTCGCGATCATGATGAGCCTCGAACCGGCCATCGCCGCGACTGCCGGCTTCCTCGTCCTCGACCAGGCCCTCTCCGCGACCGAGGCCCTCGCCATCGCCTTCGTCATCGCGGCGAGCATGGGCGCGGTTCGGACGCAGATCGGTCGGGGCAAGGTCAAGGACCTGCCTCAGCCCCCGGTTCAGGACCAGGCCCGGACCGAGACGCAGACCGAGACGCAGGCCGGGGCCCAGACCGAGGCCGGGGCCGAGAGCCTCAGCTGACGTTGCGGCGCAGCGGGCTCATGTAGTCCGACGGCTGCTCGTGCTCGCCGAACCAGAGCTGCGGGGCGCGGGCGTACGCGGCCCCGGCGAGCTCGCGGCCCCAGCGGCGGCTGGCGTACATCGGGATGGCAAGGCGATAGCGGCGCTCGGGCAGCCCCGGGCGCAGCGGCTGGGAGCGTACGGCGAGCGGCTTCAGCACGGGGTCGGCCTCGTTCACGTCGCCGTACGGGCACAGCTCCAGGCTCATGACCTTGCGGCCGGACTTCGCGTCGCCCTTGGACGCCCAGTACAGGCCGACCCCGGCCAGCGACTGCCACGGAAGTACAGCCTGCCGGTTCGCGCGGGGCCGCCACCACACGCCGTACGCGTCGAACGCGAGCAGCGCTCCGCGACCGGCCCACAGCGTCCACGCCATCAGCACCCCGAGGCCGCCCACGAGCAGCAGCCACAGGGCCCCGAAGACCCAGCTTCCGCCGCCCCCGCCCTTCGCCTCCGTCACGATCAGCGGCAGCGGCCCGGTGACGACCATGATCAGCGTCCCGGGCAGACCGGTCCGCAGTCGGCGCATACCGAGGCGGTAGACGGTCGCGTCGGGGGCGGGCTGCGGGGGAGTGGGGGTGGGGGAAGGGGCGGGGGTGAGCATGACCGGGGAGCTTAGTGGGGTGATCTGTGCATGGTGAAGCTGCGTCCCGGTTCAGTCGACCGGGTCCAGCCGACCGGGTCCAGTCGGTCCGGTTCGGTCCAGCCGATCCGGTTCAACCAATTCAGTTCAGCCGATCCGGTTCAGTCAATTAATGCAAGCACGCTTGATTGTTTCTTTGGCCGCTGCCATGCTCCGAGTGCACACCGCCGTGCCCCGAGGGGAGCGCCATCGTGTCCGATCCGTCGTCGTCCGTGATCGACGATCTGTGCCGGGAGAGTGCTGAACTCGACCGTCTGGTAGGGGAGTTGGGGAAGGAGCAGTGGGCGTTGCCCACGCCGGCCCCGGGGTGGACCATCGCCCACCAGATCGCGCACCTGCACTGGACGGACCACGCCGCACTGATCGCGGTGACGGACGCGGAGGCGTTCAAGGCGGAGGTGGAGAAGGCCCTCGCGGCGCCGGACACCTTCGTCGACGAAGGGGCGGAGGAGGTCGCGCGGCTGGCCCCCGACCGACTGCTCGGCGAGTGGCGAGCCGGTCGCAGGGCGCTGGAGGAGGCCCTGCGTGCGGTGCCCGCCGGGACGCGCTTCCCCTGGTACGGGCCACCCATGTCCGGCGCCTCCATGGCGACCGCACGACTTATGGAGACCTGGGCCCACGGGAACGACGTCGCCGAGACGCTGGGTGTGGTGCGAGCACCTACGGACCGGCTCCGGCATGTGGCCCGCATCGGTGTGCGGGCGCGTGACTACGCCTTCGCGGTGCACGGGCTCCCGGCGCCCGGCGAGGAGTTCCGGGTGGAACTCGTCAGTCCGGCGGGCGAGTTGTGGACGTACGGCCCTGAGGACGCGCCGCAGCGGATCACCGGCCCCGCGCTCGACTTCTGCCTGCTGGTCACCCGGCGGACGCACCGCGCCGACCTCGCCGTACGGGCGCAGGGCCCCGATGCCGACCGGTGGCTGGACATCGCGCAGGCCTTCGCGGGGCCGCCGGGGGCGGGGCGTGAGCCGAAGGGCGGCCGTCGGTGACGCGGACCCTGCGCATGGGCAACGCCTCAGGCTTCTACGGCGACCGCTTCGACGCCCTGCGCGAGATGCTCACCGGCGGCCCGCTGGACGTGCTCACCGGCGACTACCTCGCCGAACTGACCATGCTCATCCTGGGCCGCGACCGCCTGAAGGACCCGTCGGCCGGCTACGCCCGCACGTTCCTGCGGCAGTTGGAGGAGTGCCTCGGGCTCGCCCACGAGCGCGGCGTGCGCATCGTGACGAACGCCGGTGGACTCAACCCCGCCGGACTGGCCGACGCCGTACGGAAGTTGGCCGAGCGGCTCGGCATCCCGGCCGTCGTCGCCCACGTCGAGGGCGACGACCTGACACGGCACCGTCCGGGAAGTCTCGCCGCGCATGCCTACCTCGGCGGCGCCGGGATCGCCGCGTGTCTGCGGGCGGGCGCGGACATCGTCGTCACCGGCCGCGTCACCGACGCCGCGCTGGTCACCGGGCCCGCCGTGGCGCACTTCGGCTGGGGGCCCGAGGAGTACGACCGGCTCGCGGGCGCCGTCGTCGCGGGGCACGTACTGGAGTGCGGAACCCAGGCCACCGGCGGCAACTACGCCTTCTTCGCCGAACATCCCCTCGAACGGCTGCGCCACCCGGGCTTCCCGGTCGCCGAACTCCACGAGGACGGCAGCAGCGTCATCACCAAACACGACGGCACCGGCGGCCTCGTGGACGTCGGCACGGTCACCGCGCAGCTCCTCTACGAGACGTCCGGCGCCCGGTACGCGGGCCCCGACGTCACGGCCCGGCTCGACACCGTACGGCTGACGCAGGACGGGCCGGACCGCGTACGGATCGAGGGCGTGCGCGGGGAGGCGCCACCGCCGACCCTCAAGGTGGGGCTCAACCGGCTCGGCGGCTTCCGCAACGAGGTCGTCTTCGTCCTCACGGGCTTGGACATCGAACGCAAGGCCGCCCTCGTGCGGGAACAGCTGGAGGCCGCGCTCGACGCCGCCAAGTCCCGTCCGTCGCACGTCGGTTGGCAGCTCGCCCGCACCGACCATCCCGACGCCCCCACCGAGGAGACCGCGAGCGCCCTGCTCCGACTCGTCGTCCGGGACGCCGACCAGGACGCGGTCGGGCGAGCCCTCAGCGGCGCCGCGATCGAGCTGGCGCTCGCCAGCTACCCCGGATTCCATGTGGTCGCACCCCCTGGAAAGGGCGCGCCTTATGGGGTCTTCGAGGATGTGTACGTCGACCATGGGGCCGTCGACCATGTGGCGGTGCTCCATGACGGGCGGCGAATCCCTGTGTCCCCGCCCGCCGACACGCTCGTACTCCAGTCGCCGGAGGAGCCGCCTCTGCCGGAACCGCTGCCGGCTGCGGAGCCCGTCCGCCGCGCGCCCCTCGGCTTCGTCGCCGGTGCCCGCAGCGGCGACAAGGGCGGCAACGCGAACATCGGCGTCTGGGTCCGCACGGACGACGCCTGGCGGTGGCTCGCCCACACCCTCACCGTCGACCGGCTGCGCGAACTCCTCCCGGAGTGCGCCGACTTGACCGTCGTACGGCACGTACTGCCGAACCTGCGCGCCCTCAACTTCGTCGTCGAGGGGATCCTCGGCGAGGGGGTCGCCTCCCAGGCCCGCTTCGACCCGCAGGCCAAGGGCCTCGGTGAATGGCTCCGCTCCCGCCACCTGGACATCCCGGAGGTGCTCCTGTGACCGTCCTGGCGTCCGCCCTGGACCCCGCGTCCCCCGACCACACGGCGAACCGCGAGGCCATGCTCGCAAGGCTCGCCGCACTCGACGCCGAGCACGCGAAAGCCCTCGCGGGCGGCGGGGAGAAGTACGTCGAACGGCACCGCAAGCGCGGCAAGCTGCTCGCCCGCGAGCGCATCGAACTGCTCGTCGACCCGGACACCCCGTTCCTGGAGCTTTCGCCGCTCGCGGCCTGGGGCAGCGACTACGCGGTCGGGGCCTCCCTCGTCACCGGCATCGGTGTCGTCGAGGGCGTGGAGTGCCTGATCACCGCGAACGACCCCACCGTGCGCGGCGGCGCGAGCAACCCTTGGAGCCTGAAGAAGGCCCTGCGCGCGAACGACATCGCGCTCGCCAACCGGCTGCCGTGCATCAGCCTCGTCGAGTCGGGCGGCGCCGATCTGCCCTCCCAGAAGGAGATCTTCATCCCCGGAGGCGCGATCTTCCGGGACATCACGCGCCTGTCCGCCGCCGGAATCCCGACCATCGCCGTCGTCTTCGGCAACTCGACCGCCGGCGGCGCGTACATCCCCGGCATGTCCGACCACACGATCATGGTCAAGGAGCGGGCCAAGGTCTTCCTGGGCGGGCCGCCGCTGGTGAAGATGGCCACCGGCGAGGAGAGCGACGACGAGTCCCTGGGCGGCGCCGAGATGCACGCGCGCGTGTCGGGTCTCGCCGACCACTACGCCGTCGACGAGCACGACGCCCTGAGGCAGGCCCGCCGGGTCGTCGCCCGCCTCAACCACCGCAAGGCGTACGGCGACCCGGGCCCGGCCGAGCCCCCCAAGTACGACGAGGACGAGCTGCTGGGAATCGTCCCCGGCGACCTGAAGGTGCCCTTCGACCCGCGCGAGGTCATCGCACGCGTGGTCGACGGCTCCGACTTCGACGAGTTCAAGCCCCTCTACGGGACGAGCCTGACGACCGGATGGGCCACCCTGCACGGCTATCCCGTCGGCATCCTGGCGAACGCCCAAGGGGTCCTGTTCAGCGAGGAGTCCCAGAAGGCCGCCCAGTTCATCCAGCTCGCCAACCAGCGCGACATCCCGCTGCTCTTCCTGCACAACACCACCGGCTACATGGTCGGCAAGGAGTACGAGCAGGGCGGCATCATCAAGCACGGCGCGATGATGATCAACGCGGTCAGCAACTCCCGGGTCCCGCACCTGTCGGTGCTCATGGGCGCGTCGTACGGAGCCGGGCACTACGGCATGTGCGGGCGCGCGTACGACCCGCGCTTCCTCTTCGCCTGGCCCAGCGCCAAGTCGGCCGTCATGGGCCCGCAGCAGCTCGCCGGGGTGCTCTCCATCGTCGCCCGGCAGTCGGCGGTCGCGAAGGGGCAGCCGTACGACGACGAGGCGGACGCGGCGCTGCGCGCGATGGTGGAGCAGCAGATCGAGTCCGAGTCCCTTCCGATGTTCCTGTCCGGGCGGCTGTACGACGACGGGGTCATCGACCCGCGCGACACCCGCACCGTCCTCGGCCTGTGCCTGTCCGCGATCCACACGGCGCCCTACGAGGGCGCGCGCGGCGGCTTCGGCGTCTTCCGGATGTGAGGGTTTTCCAGTGATTGCTTCCGTCCTTGTCGCCAACCGGGGCGAGATCGCCTGCCGGGTCTTCCGCACCTGTGGTGAGTTGGGAATCCGGACCGTCGCCGTGTACTCGGACGCCGACGAGAACGCGCTTCACGCGCGCGTGGCCGACGCGGCGGTACGGCTGCCGGGGGCGGCGACCTCGGAGACGTATCTGCGCGGCGACCTGATCGTGAAGGCGGCGCTCGCGGCCGGCGCCGACGCCGTGCACCCGGGATACGGGTTCCTGTCCGAGAACGCCGACTTCGCGCGGGCCGTCACCGACGCGGGTCTCGTCTGGATCGGGCCGTCGCCGGAGGCGATCGAGGCGATGGCGTCCAAGACGCGCGCCAAGAAGCTGATGGGCCTGGAGCCGCTTGCCGCAGTCACCGCCGAGGACCTGCCCGTGCTGGTGAAGGCGGCGGCGGGCGGTGGCGGCCGCGGGATGCGCGTCGTACGCGAACTCGCCGACCTGGACGGCGAACTGGCCGCCGCCCGCGCCGAGGCCCTCAGCGCCTTCGGCGACGGCGAGGTCTTCGTCGAGCCCTACGTGGAGGGCGGCCGCCATGTCGAGGTGCAGATCCTCGCCGACACACACGGCACGGTGTGGGCGCTCGGCACCCGCGACTGCTCCCTCCAGCGCCGCCACCAGAAGGTGATCGAGGAGGCCCCGGCACCGGGTCTGGAAACCGGACTCACCGAGGAACTCCACGAGCTGGCCGTACGCGCCGCCCGCGCCGTCGACTACGTGGGCGCGGGCACCGTCGAGTTCCTCGTCGCGGACGGCCGGGCCCACTTCCTGGAGATGAACACCCGCCTCCAGGTCGAACACCCTGTGACGGAAGCCCTGTTCGGAGTGGACCTGGTGGCCCTCCAGATCCGTGTCGCCGAAGGGGCGGCCCTCGAAAACGACCCGCCACGCGCGCGTGGACACGCCGTGGAGGCCCGCCTGTACGCGGAGGACCCGGCACGCTCCTGGGCACCCCAGACCGGCACCCTGCACCGCCTCGCCGTGCCGGGCGTCCGCCTCGACACGGGCTACACCGACGGCGACCCCATCGGCGTCCACTACGACCCGATGCTCGCCAAGGCCGTCGCGTACGCCCCCACGCGCGCGGAGGCGGTGCGCAGGCTCGCGGGAGCCCTGGAGAGCGCCGCGATCCACGGCCCGGTCACCAACCGGGACCTGCTCGTACGGTCGCTCAGGCACCCGGAGTTCACCGGGGCCCGCATGGACACCGGGTTCTACGACCGGCACCTGGCGGAGCTGACCGGCGCCGCCCCCGACCCGTACGCGCCGCTGGCCGCCGCACTCGCGGACGCCCAGGGCCGCTCCCGCTTCGGCGGCTGGCGCAACGTCTCCTCCCAGCCGCAGGTCAAGCGGTACGTCATGGCCGACGAGGAACACGAGGTCCGCTACCACCACACCCGCGACGGCCTCACCGCCGAAGGAGTGCGGGTGGTGCGTGCCACGCCCGGCCTCGTCATCCTCGAAATCGACGGTGTGCAGCGGAAGTTCGAGGTCGCGAGGTACGGCGACCGCGTGCACGTGAACGCGACCGCCCTCACCGCCCTGCCCCGCTTCCCCGACCCCGCAGACCAGCGCGAACCCGGCTCGCTGCTCGCACCCATGCCCGGCACCGTCGTCCGCGTCGCCGAGGGACTGGCCGTGGGCGACGCCGTGAAGGCCGGACAGCCCCTGCTGTGGCTGGAGGCGATGAAGATGGAGCACAAGATCTCCGCGCCCGTCTCCGGCACGCTCAGCGCCCTGCACGCCGCCCCCGGCCACCAGGTCGAGGTCGGCGCCCTGCTCGCCGTCGTCGTCGCACAGGAGGAACAGCCCGCATGAGCGTCACCCCGGAATCCCAAGAGCACAAGGACCTGCGTGCCGCGGTCGCCGCCCTCGGCAAGCGCTACGGCCGCGAATACCTCACCCGGACCATCGCCGAAGGCGGCCACCCCGACGCACTCTGGTCCGAGGCGGGCAAGCTCGGCTACCTCGGCGTCAACCTGCCGGAGGCCTACGGCGGCGGAGGCGGCGGAATCGCCGAACTCTCCATCGTGCTGGAGGAGTTGGGCGCGGCCGGCTGTCCGCTGCTCATGCTCGTCGTCTCGCCCGCGATCTGCGGCACCGTCATCGCCCGCTTCGGCACCGACGCGCAGAAACAGCGGTGGCTGCCCGGGCTCGCCGACGGCACCCGCACCATGGCCTTCGGCATCACCGAACCCGACGCGGGCTCCAACTCCCACCGGATCACCACCACCGCCCGCCGTGACCCGGACACCGGCGACTGGCTGCTCACCGGCCGCAAGGTGTTCATCTCCGGCGTCGACATCGCGGATGCGACGTTGATCGTCGGCCGCACCGAGACCGTGTCATCCAAAGGCGGCCGCACCGGCAGCCTCAAGCCCTGCCTGTTCATCGTCCCGCGCGACGCCGAGGGCTTTCACCGGCGGCAGATCGACATGGAACTCCAGGGCGCCGAGAAGCAGTTCGAGCTCACCCTCGACGACGTACGGCTGCCCGCCGACGCGCTCGTCGGCGACGAGGACGCGGGCCTCCTCCAACTCTTCGCCGGGCTCAACCCCGAGCGCGTGATGACAGCCGCGTTCGCGATCGGCATGGGCCGCTACGCGCTGTCCCGGGCCGTCGCCTACGCCCGCGAGCGCACCGTCTGGAAGGAGCCCATCGGCGCCCACCAGGCCGTCGCGCACCCCCTGGCCCAGTCCCACATCGAACTCGAACTGGCCCGCCTGATGATGCAGAAGGCGGCCCACCTCTACGACGCCGGGGACGACGTCGCCGCGGGAGAGGCCGCCAACATGGCCAAGTACGCGGCCGCCGAGGCCTGCGTGAAGGCCGTCGACCAGGCAGTGCACACCCTCGGCGGCAACGGCCTCACCCGCGAGTTCGGGCTCGCCTCGTTGATAACAGCCGCCCGCGTGGCTCGTATTGCTCCGGTGAGCCGGGAGATGATTCTCAACTACGTCTCCCACCAGACGCTCGGTCTGCCCAAGTCGTACTGAGCCAGGCATACGGAGCCTGCCCGCAGTCGTGCCAGGAGGAATCGTGTTCCGCAGTGAGTACGCAGATGTCCCGGCCGTCGAGGAGCCCATTCACGACGCCGTCCTCGGCCGCGCCGCCGAGCGCGGCGACACGCCGGCGCTGATCGACGGCGTCGACGGCACCACGCTCGGCTACGCCCAACTCGACGACTTCCACCGCCGGGTGGCAGCCGCTTTTGCCGAGACGGGCGTGCGCAAGGGCGACGTGCTGGCGCTGCACAGCCCGAACACCATCGCCTTCCCGACGGCGTTCTTCGCCGCCGCGCGCGCGGGCGCGTCCGTCACCACCGTGCACCCCCTCGCCACGCCCGAGGAGTTCGCCAAGCAGCTGCGCGACAGCGCCGCCTCCTGGATCGTGACCGTCTCCCCCCTCCTGGAGACGGCACGCCAGGCCGCCGAACTCGCCGGCGGCGTACGGGAGATATTCGTCTGCGACAGCGCCCCCGGGCACCGCTCCCTGATCGACCTGCTCGCCACCACCGCGCCCGAGCCACGGATCGACATCGACCCCGTGACGGACGTGGCCGCCCTCCCGTACTCCTCCGGAACGACCGGCATCCCCAAGGGCGTGATGCTCACCCACCGGTCCATCGCCACCAACCTCGCGCAACTCGCGCCCACCCTGCCGATGGGCCCCGGCGACCGCGTCCTCGCCGTCCTGCCCTTCTTCCACATCTACGGGCTGACCGCCCTCATGAACGCGCCGCTGCGCCAGGGCGCCACCGTCGTCGTGCTGCCCCGCTTCGACCTCGACACGTTCCTCGCGGCCATCGAGAAGCACCGCATCAACCTCCTCTTCGTGGCCCCGCCGATCGTCCTCGCCCTCGCCAAGCACCCGGCCGTCGCCCAGTACGACCTGTCGTCCCTGCAGAACATCATCTGCTCGGCGGCGCCCCTGGACGCGGCCCTCGCGGCGGCCTGCTCACGGCGGCTGGGGCTGCCGCCCGTCGGCCAGGCGTACGGGATGACCGAGCTGTCACCCGGCACGCACGTGGTCCCCCTGGACGCCGAGAACCCGCCCCCGGGCACGGTCGGCAAACTCGTCGCGGGCACCGAGATGCGCATCGTCTCCCTCGACGACCCCGACAAGCACCTCGGCGTCGGGGAACCCGGCGAGATCGCCATCCGCGGCCCCCAGGTCATGAAGGGCTACCTCGGCCGCCCCGACGACACCGCCGCCATGATCGACCCCGAGGGCTGGCTGCGCACCGGAGACGTCGGCTACGTCGACGCCGACGGCTGGCTGTTCGTCGTCGACCGCGTCAAGGAACTCATCAAGTACAAGGGCTTCCAGGTCGCCCCCGCCGAACTCGAGGCTCTCCTGCTCACCCACCCCGGCATAGCCGACGCCGCCGTCATCGGCGTCTACAACGAGGACAACAACGAAGTACCGCACGCCTACGTAGTACGTCAGCCGTCCGCGAAGGACCTCTCCGAAGGAGAGGTCATGATGCACGTCGCCGAGCGCGTCGCCCCCTACAAACGGGTCCGCGGTGTCACCTTCATCGACGCCGTGCCCCGCGCGGCCTCCGGCAAGATCCTGCGCCGCGAACTGCGCGACCTGCGGGAGCGGGACCTCCGGGAAGCACAGGAGCGCCCGTGACCGTCGTGCACGCCGCCCCCGAGCGCGGCATCACCACCGTGACCCTCGACTCGCCGGGCAACCGCAACGCCCTGTCGGCCGCCCTCGTGGACGGGCTGACGAACGCCCTCACGGAGTGCGGCAAGGACAGTGACGTACGCGCCGTCGTCCTCACCCACACCGGGAACACCTTCAGCGCGGGCGCCGACCTGCGCGACCCGCCGCACCCCGACGCACTCGTCGGACTGCTGCGGCAGATCGTCGAACTGCCCAAGCCGGTCGTGGCCCGCGTCACCGGCCACGTCCGGGCCGGCGGGCTCGGCCTCCTCGGCGCCTGCGACATCGCGGCCGCCTCCCTGGACGCCACCTTCGCCTTCACGGAGGTACGCATCGGCGTCGCCCCCGCCGTCATCTCACTGCCCCTGCTGCCGCGCACCGACCCGCGTGCGCTCGCCCGCTACTACCTCACCGGCGAGCGCTTCAACACGGCGGAGGCGGTCCGCAGCGGGCTCCTCACGGCGGCGGGCGACGACGTCGACGCCGTACTCGCCCCCGTCCTCGACGGACTGCGCAAAGCCTCCCCGCAGGGCCTGGCCGAGACGAAACGGCTGCTCACGGCTAGGGTGCTGGAGACCTTCGACCGGGACGCGGCCGACCTGACCGCCCTCTCGGCGCGGCTGTTCTCCTCCGCGGGGGCCCGCGAGGGGATGACGGCCTTCCTCGAACGACGGGATCCCGCATGGGTGGTGTGAAGACGCAGAGCACGCTGAGTACGGCGGGTACGGGGAGCACGGCCGACCGCTCCGGGCGCACCCCGAACGTCCCCAAGCAGGACCGCAGCCGGGCCACCCGGCGGCGCCTCCTGGAAGCCGCCGTGTCCTGTCTCGCCGAGCGCGGCTGGGCGGGCTCCACCGTCTCCGTCGTCGCCGAACGCGCCGGCGTCTCGCGCGGCGCCGCCCAGCACCACTTCCCGACCCGCGAGGACCTGTTCACCGCGGCCGTCGAGTACGTCGCCGAGGAACGCTCCACCGCGATCCGCGCCCTCTTCCCCGAGGGCGCCGCCGACCGCCACGCCGTGGTCGCCGCCCTCGTCGACCTCTACACCGGCCCCCTCTTCCGCGCCGCCCTCCACCTCTGGGTCGCCGCGTCCAACGAGGAACAGCTCCGCCCCCGCGTCACCGAACTCGAAGCCCGCGTCGGCCGCGAGACCCACCGCATCGCCGTGGACCTCCTGGCCGCCGACGAGTCCCGCCCCGGCGTACGCGAGACCGTGCAGGGCTTCCTCGACATGGCCCGCGGCCTCGGCCTGGCGAACCTGCTCACGGACGACGCCGGGCGCCGCGAACGGGTGGTCGCGCAGTGGGCCGCACTGCTCGACGAAACCCTGACCGTCTGACCGCGAGAGGGCGAGAGGGCGAGACCGTCAGGGGCTCAGCCGCTCCACCCGCCAGGACCCGTCCGGCTCCGCCATGTACCGCAGCCGGTCGTGCAGCCGGTTCTCGCGGCCCTGCCAGAACTCGACCGACTGCGGGGCGATACGGAAGCCGCCCCAGTTCGGCGGCACCGGCACCTGCTCGCCCTCGGGGTAGCGGGCCTTCAACTCCTCGTACGAGGCGTCCAGTTCGGCGCGGCTGTAGATGACCGAGGACTGGGCGCTGGCCCAGGCCCCGAGCTGCGAGCCGTGCGGGCGGGAGCGGAAGTACGCCGCCGTCTCGTCGCGCCCGGTGCGCCGCGCGATGCCCGTGACGACGATCTGGCGGGCGATCGCGTGCCAGGGGAACAGCAGCGAGACGTACGGGTTCTCGGCCAGGTCGCCGGCCTTGCGGGAGTCGTAGTTGGTGTAGAAGACGAAGCCCTGCTCGTCGTACTGCTTCAGCAGCACCGTGCGCGAGGTGGGCCGGCCCTCGGCGCCGGCGGTGGAGACGACCATGGCGTTCGGCTCGTACACCAGGCCCTTGGCCGCGGCCAGCGCGGCCTGTTCGAACCAGCGGGTGAACTGGTCCATGGGGTGCGCGGCCAGCTCGGTCTCGTCGAGGCCCTCGTGCCGGTAGTGCTCGCGCATCGCGGCGAGGTCGAGGATGGGGTCGTGGTCGGTCACGTGGTCATCCTGCCGTACGGAGCAGTCGGGCCGTACGGAGCGGTCGAGCCGTAGGGCGCCGTACGCAGCCGTCCTGCCGTACGAGAGCGGTCCCGTCGCGTGGCACTGAGTGCCGTACACCCTCCCCAAGGGTGGCACTCGGGGTTATCGTGCTGATGCCGCTCCGTTCGGCCGTCCCTTTGGGTGACCGCCGGCCGATCGGGGCATCACCGGGGTGACGGTGACCGCTCGATCCCCCCAGACCAGCTGTCGCACACATCACGAGGAGCCGCCTGATGTCCGACTTCGTACCCGGACTCGAGGGAGTCGTCGCGTTCGAGACGGAGATCGCCGAACCGGACAAGGAGGGCGGCGCACTCCGGTACCGAGGCGTCGACATCGAAGATCTGGTCGGCCACGTCTCCTTCGGCAACGTCTGGGGGCTGCTCGTCGACGGCGCCTTCAACCCCGGCCTGCCGCCCGCCGAGCCGTTCCCGATCCCCGTCCACTCCGGCGACATCCGCGTCGACGTGCAGTCCGCGCTCGCCATGCTCGCGCCCGTCTGGGGCCTGCGGCCGCTGCTCGACATCGATGCGCAGCGCGCCCGCGACGACCTCGCCCGCGCCGCCGTCATGGCGCTCTCCTACGTCGCCCAGTCCGCCCGCGGCCAGGGCCTGGCGATGGTCCCGCAGCGCGAGATCGACAAGGCCACCTCGATCACCGAACGGTTCATGATCCGCTGGCGCGGCGAACCCGACCCCAAGCACGTCGCCGCGGTGGACGCCTACTGGACCTCGGCCGCCGAGCACGGCATGAACGCCTCCACGTTCACCGCCCGCGTCATCGCCTCGACCGGCGCCGACGTGGCCGCGGCCCTCTCCGGAGCCGTCGGCGCCATGTCCGGGCCGCTGCACGGAGGCGCCCCGTCCCGTGTGCTGCACATGATCGAGGAGATCGAGCGCACGGGCGACGCCGATGCGTATGTGAAGCAGGCCCTCGACAAGGGCGAGCGCCTGATGGGCTTCGGCCACCGGGTGTACCGCGCCGAGGACCCGCGTGCCCGCGTGCTCCGGCGCACGGCTCGTGAGCTGGGCGCCCCTCGCTTCGAGGTCGCCGAGGCCCTGGAGAAGGCCGCGCTCGCCGAGCTGCACGCACGCCGCCCCGACCGCGTCCTGGCGACCAACGTCGAGTTCTGGGCGGCCATCGTCCTGGACTTCGCGGAGGTCCCGGCGCACATGTTCACCTCGATGTTCACCTGCGCCCGCACGGCAGGCTGGTCGGCGCACATCCTGGAGCAGAAGCGCACGGGCAGGCTCGTACGCCCGTCCGCGCGCTATGTGGGCCCCAGCTCCCGCAACCCCCAGGACATCGAGGGCTACGGGAACATCGCGCCCTGACCCCGGCGCCACCCAGGCCGTACGCCGGTCATCACGCGGGCGTGAGCAGCTCCGCGTGGTGGCGGGCGGCGACGAGCGGGTGGGCGCGGAGCTTGCCCTTCAACTCGTTGAAGCCGTACTCGGCGAACAGCGGGTTGGCCGGGTCGTCGGTGACGCCGGGCGCACCGGTCGCGTGCGGGAAGGGCAGCGGTTCGATGCGCGCGTCCAGCCGCGGGTTGTAGAAGAAGGGCACGGAGAACCGCTCGGTGGCTCCGGGCGGGCTGACCACGCGGTGGTTGGTCGCGAGCAGATAGCCGTTGGTGGCCACCTCCAGCAGCTCGCCGAGGTTGACGACGAAGGCCCCGGGAATCGGCGGCACGTCGTGGAAAAGCCCGTCCCCGCGCTGCACCTGGAGCCCGCCCACCTGGTCCTGGAGGAGCAGCGTCAGGAAGCCGTAGTCCTTGTGCGCGCCGACGCCCTGGCCGGCGCCGTCGCCCGAGCTGCCCGGGTAGCGCACCAGCTTCAGGTGCGGGTGACCGCGGTCCCCGAAGACGGGGTCGTAGAAGCCGGCGGGCGCGCCGATCGCCGTCAGCAGCTCGTGCAGCAGCCGCTGTGCGACGCCGCTCAGCCGGTCGATCCACGCGAGGGCGGCGCGCCGCAGCCCGGGCAGCGCGGCGGGCCACTGGTTCGGCCCCTCCAGCCACCAGTACGCGGGCTCACCCGGCCCGGGGATCCGCGCGGGGCGCTCGGCGCCGATGTCCAGCTGGTCGCGCCAGTCCCGGCTGCCGCCGGTCTGTTCGTCGCCGGTGCGCGTGTAGCCGCGGAAATGCGGCGAGTTGACGTTGTCGAGGGCGAGCCGGTCGGCCTCCGGCAGCGCGAAGAAGGCGCGCATGGCAGCGACCAGGTCATCGGTCTCGGCCTGGGTGACCCCGTGCCCGACCAGCTGGAAGAACCCCACGTCGTGAGCGGCGCTGTGCAACTGCGCGTGCAGCAGGGCGCGCGCCTGCGGTCCGCGGTCGGCGGCGGAGAGATCGATGATCGGAAGCTGGGCGTACTGGAGCTGCTGGTGCTGAGCCATGGTGTGCGTCCGCAGGGTGTACGGGTGCCCGGGCAGCCGCCGGGGGTGGGGCGGGACCACGGGTGCCAGGTGGAAGAAGGCGAAAAGAAGAAGGCGAAAAGAGGGGGCCGGAGGTCAGACGGACCGTCGACAGCCCATGCTCGTGACGCGCACGTAGTCCACGTGTCGGCGTCGAACAAGCATCGGAACCATGCGCCAAGAGTACTGCGGGACCAGGGATTCGGATGTGCCGGGCCTCACACGCCTGGAAAATCCTCACCGAGCCGGAGCCGGAGCCGGAGCCGGAGCCGGGAGCCCGATCCCGAGCCCGTGGTCGCGAACGCAGACGACCCGCGGACTCTGGTTCCCCACCGAGGAACGGTGAGGAGCCGGCCGGACTTACCGGCGAGCCCGCGGGTCGGGTGACTGCTGGAGATTGGGCCGGCTGCACGCATGATTCACGCGCTGGTCCGGCACCGCACTGGATGTGGTGACGGGCCGCTAGCCCGCAGCCACCTCACGCGTCCGGTTTGCATACATCTGCCAAACCACCTCCCTTCTCGTGTGCCCCACACTTTAGGAAGCTGTCGATGACGGCTCAACCGGTTTTTCGACGCACTTCCGGCGTACAACGATTTCGTCGAAACTTCCGGGAACCAGGTGTGTGCTGGGTCACGTTCGAGTTGAATGAAATGTAGTGAGTGAACTGTCGCGCCGTACGTACGGACGCAGCCTGCAGGGGGTCCAGGTGAGTGCTTCCCGGCGTAGTGGGACCACGGACGAGCTGGGGCCGGACGAGCCCGAGCCCGGGCCCGAGCATGAGCCCGAGCGGGACGGGTCCGACCTGCTTGCCGCGCTGCTGGACGGGATGGACGCCGCGCTGTGCGCGTTCGACGCCGACGGGGTCGTGACCCACTGGAACCGGGAGGCGGAGCGGATCCTCGGGTGGACGGCCACCGAGGCCGTGGGCCGCCACGGGTTCGCCGGCTGGGCCGTGCGGACCGCGGACGCCGAGGAGGTCGAGAAGCGGCTGCTGTCGGCGATGCAGGCCCCGGGACGGCAGGTGCACGAGTTCGCCCTGCTGACCAAGGACGGCGGGCGGGTGCTCGTACGGACCCAGTCGGCCGCCGTGCGCGGGCCCGACGGAAAGCCCGCCGGGGTGTACTGCGCCTTCAGCGAGGTGCACGCCCAGATCGACCTGGAGCGGTCCATCGCGCTGAGCGAGGCCCTCTTCGAGGACGCCAGCTGGGGCGTCGTACTCGTCGACGCCGATCTGCGGCCCGCCGTCGTCAACGCCCACGCCGCCCGCGCCCTCGGCATCGGGCGTACGGCCGTGCTCGGGCGCCCCCTGGGCGAGCTGCTCTCGCAGGGTGTCGAGGAACTGGAGAGCGCGCTGACGCACGTCCTCGCGGAAGGGGCGCCGCCCGCCCCGGCCGAGATGTGGGTGAGCGTGCGGACCGCCGAGGGCGAGGAGCGCCGGTGCTGGCGCAGCGGCTTCCTGCGGCTCGCCTCGCCCCTCACGGAGGAGCCCGTGCCGCTGGGCGTCGGCTGGCTCTTCCAGGACGTCACCGAGGCCAAGCAGACCGAGCAGGAGGCGGCGCTGCTGCGCTTCCGCGCCAACCAGCTGCACCGGGCCGCCCGCGCCGCCGCCGAGTGCGAGAACCCCGGCGAGGCGGCCACCGTCCACCTGGACTTCTCGCTCGCCGGGTACGCCGACCACGCCGTGATCGACCGGGTCGCCGGCGGCTCCGTGGCCGACGGCGAGGGACCGGTCCGGCTCGTCCGGATCGCGACCACGCCCTCGGGCGCGCCGGGGCCCACCCTCCTCGCCGGGAAGGCCGGCCTGCCCGTGCGCTACGGCGCGGGGCACCCCGCCCTCCAGTGCGTCGAGCGCGCCGGGTCCGTGCGGGCCAGTGCCACGGCGTCCGACCCGGAGTCCGCCCGTGAGTGGGCGGTGAGCCGCCAGTGGCCCGCGGACGCCGTGCACGCCCTGTGCGCGGTGCTGCGCAGCCGGGGGCGGACGCTGGGCGTGGTGACGTTCCTGCGCGGGTCGGGGCGCAGCCAGTTCGACCGTACGGACGCGGTGTACGCGGAGGACGTGGCCGTACGGATCGCGATGGCCCTGGACCTTGAGGGGCTCCTCGGGCGGTCGTGACGCCCCGGCGCGTGTCGCACGTCTCAGCGGCGGTAGAAGATCCGGTCGCCGTACTCCGTCATCACGCGGCCGTTCCACTCGTGGCCGCCGTCCACGTTGCCCGAGCGCAGCAGCGGGGGCTCGATGCCGCGGTCGGCGAGGGCGCCGGCGGCGGTGGCCATGACGGCCTGGAGGAGGGCCGTGGTGACGACGGTGGAGGCCGGGGCGAAGGGGGCCGGGACGGACTCCAGGGTGATCTCCGCGTCGCCGACCGCGATCTTCGAGTCGAGGACGAGGTCGCAGTGGTCCTTGAGGAACGTGCCGGAGACGTGCCGGGACTTCGTCTCCGCCGTGTACGCGACCGAGGTCACGCCGATGACCTTGACGCCGAGGGCACGGGCGTTCATGGCCATCTCCACGGGCAGCGCGTTGCGGCCGGAGAGGGAGATGATCACGAGGAGGTCGCCGGAGCGGACCGGGCTGCAGTCCAGGACCGCGCTCGCGAGCCCGTCGACACGCTCCAGGGCGGAGCCGAGCGTGGCCGGCATGACGTCGACGCCCACGACGCCGGGGACGCTGAGCAGGTTCATCAGGGCGAGGCCACCGGCCCGGTAGACGACGTCCTGTGCGGCGAGCGAGGAGTGTCCGGCGCCGAAGGCGAACAGCCGGCCCCCGTCGGCGACGGTGTCCGCGATGAGCGTGCCGGCGGCCACGATGGAGTCGGCCTCCTCGTCGCGGACCCGCTGGAGCAGGCCGATCGCGGCGTCGAAGAACTGCCCGGCCGGCTTGCTGTCGCTCATCGGCGAAGCCCCTCTCCCTGTGCGAGTCGCTGTGTCGCGGATCACCGTGCGGTCTGGACCAGTGCCCTGTCAATACGGTCGGCAAGGGTGCCGCGGGACTCCCGCGGAGGCACTCCTCGCCGCGTGGTTCCAACGGCGAGGCACGGTTGTCAGTGCTATGCGTCAGAATTGAGTCCAGGGCCAGCGCACACGCCGTGAGCCATCGAGTCTCCGGCAGAGCTAATCAAGGGGCACGTATGTCCGGACTGATCGACACCACGGAGATGTATCTCCGCACCATCCTCGAGCTGGAGGAGGAAGGCGTGGTCCCCATGCGCGCCCGGATCGCCGAGCGGCTCGACCAGAGCGGACCGACGGTCAGCCAGACGGTGGCGCGGATGGAGCGCGACGGCCTGGTGGCGGTCGCCAGCGACCGCCACCTGGAGCTCACCGAGGAGGGCCGCCGCCTCGCCACCCGCGTGATGCGCAAGCACCGCCTCGCCGAGTGTCTGCTCGTCGACGTGATCGGGCTGGAGTGGGAGCAGGTGCACGCCGAGGCGTGTCGCTGGGAGCACGTGATGAGCGAGGCCGTCGAGAGGCGCGTCCTGGAGCTGCTGCGCCACCCGACCGAGTCGCCGTACGGAAACCCGATCCCGGGCCTGGAGGAGCTGGGCGAGAAGGACGGCGCCGATCCGTTCCTCGACGAGGGCATGCTGTCGCTGGCGGAGCTGGACCCGGGCGCGGACGGCAAGACCGTCGTCGTACGGCGCATCGGGGAGCCGATCCAGACGGACGCGCAGCTGATGTACACGCTGCGCCGGGCGGGCGTGCAGCCCGGTTCGGTGGTCAGTGTGACGGCGTCGCCGGGCGGGGTGCTCGTGGGCAGCGGCGGCGAGGCCGCCGAGCTGGAGGCGGACGTCGCCTCCCATGTGTTCGTCGCCAAGCGCTGAGAGGGGCCGTTGGGCCGGCTGGACAGGCCGCGCCGGTGACCTCGGGAGGGGGCGTGTCCGTGGCCTCTGGAAGGGGCGCGTCCGGTTGTCAATTCCCGTGACGCCAGGGGTAGTTGTGATGTTTCCGCGACCTCACTGAAAACCAAGATTCAGTGTGCGGAATCGCAGCGCGCCGCCCGTTTGCGTGCGAGGCTGTCGCTTGAGGCATATGACCTGAGGGTTCTCGACCGTGTCGGACAGCGATGTCAGGCGGCCCGGGGAGAGGGGCGGGAGGATGTGCCGCAGACGTGTGGAGGGCCCCGGCGCCGCATGGCGCCGGGGCCTGTCCTCCCCCGAGCTGACCCGGAGCCCCGAGCTCCCAGGGTCACCCCCTTCGGACCGTTTTCCCCGAGCGGTCCGCCTCCCGCTGAAGATCTCCCCTCGGCGGCGCCGGTCAATCCTTGAGCACGGTCACTCGAATGAGCGGTGTTATGGCCAGAAAGGGCATTCTCGAATGCTCATTCGATAGCGTGGGGGCGCAAAAGGTGTACACGTGGAGCGACACCGCAACAGCGATCGGTCACAAGCTGTAGGAGTGAAGGCAGCGCAGGGGTAGGAAGCGGTACGGGTGGACCGGCCCGTTCGAGCGGGAGCGAGCGGTCCGAGCGAGCTTTGGGGGGTGCCAGAACCTATGGTGCGGCGCATCGACGTGACGGGTGCGGGTGGCGTACGCCTCGCCGCCTGGGAGTTCGCCGACCCTCCCAAGACGGGAGAGGTCGACAGGGCTCCCGGCATGCTGTTACTGCACGGCCTCATGGGCCGCGCCTCGCACTGGGCGTCCACCGCCCGCTGGCTGTCCGAGCGGCACCGCGCCGTGGCGCTCGACCAGCGGGGGCACGGCCAGAGCGACAAGCCCCCTGAGGCGTCGTACACACGTGAGGCGTACGTCGAGGACGCCGAGGCCGCCCTCGAACAGCTCGGCCTCGCCCCCACCGTCGTCATCGGCCACGCGATGGGCGCGCTCACCGGCTGGCAGCTCGCCGCCAAGCGCCCCGACCTGGTCTGCGGCCTGATCATCTGCGACATGCGGGCCTCCGCACTGGGCGCCGCCTCCCAGCGCGAGTGGGAGGACTGGTTCAAGGCCTGGCCCGTACCCTTCGCGACCATCGCCGACGTCCGCAAGTGGTTCGGCGAGGACGACCCGTGGGTGGAGCGCCCCAACCCGGCCCGCGGCGAGTTCTACGCCGAGGTCATGGCCGAGTCGGAGGACGGCTGGCGCCCGGTCTTCGAGCCCGAGCAGATGCTCAAGTCCCGCCAGACCTGGGTGTACGACGCGCACTGGGAGGAGCTGGCGCAGGTCCAATGCCCGGCCCTGGTCGTCCGAGGCCTCGACGGTGAGCTCGGCCGCGCCGAGTCCCAGGAGATGGTCCGCGTCCTGCCGCACGGCCAGTACGCGGAGGTGGCCGACGCCGGCCATCTCGTGCACTACGACCAGCCGGACGCCTGGCGCGCGGCGATCGAACCCTTCCTGGACCGGGTACTGGCCCCCGACGGCCGCTGACCGGCCCGAGGGCTGACCGGCCCGAGGGCTGATCGGTCCGATGGCTCAATGGCTGAATGGCTGAATGCCACAGCCTGTGTCACCTCCCCGGCCGGGAGGTGACACAGGCGCTCAGCCCTTGCTGACCGCCGCCAGGATCTCCGGCAGCCGCCGTGCCGTGCGCGGCGCGGCGAGCCGCAGCCCGGCCCAGGCGATCAGAGTGCCGTACGCGGCGCCCAGCGGCAGCAGCAGCCACGACCACTCGTCCCCGTCCGCCGACACGTTCAGCCAGATCGTGAGGGCGATGACGGGGGCGGAGAGCAGGGCCGCCGAGACCATGCCGCCGAAGATCGCGATCCAGGCGAGCCCGGCCTGCCCGGGGGCCACGTTCTTGTAGCCCTCCTGCGGGATCGAGTACGGGAAACGCGCCGACGACCAGGCGCCGGTGGCCAGCATCGCGCCGAGCAGCGCGAGGGACATCCCGAGCACCTCGGGCAGCCTGGGCCAGTCGCCGAGCATCGCGGTCGTCACCACCACCACGAGGGTGGCGTACGGCAGAGTGATCACCAGCAGCGCCAGCGCGCGCCCGCGCAGCTCGACGTACGCGTCCCGCGTGGACGAGATCGTCATCGCGACCATCCAGAACGCGGACGTGTCCTGCCCGAACTGGTTGTACATCTGGATGCCGAGCATCCCGGCGGCGAAACACGCGAAGTAGATCGAGCCGGTCCCCTGCAGCGCGTTGAACACCGGCACGATCAGCCCGATGGCCAGCGACGTCACCCAGGCGGCCTTCGTCTTCGGATCGCGCCACACATAGCGCAGGCTGCGCTCCATGACCGTCCCGGTGCGCCCGGCGGGCAGCAGCCGGCTCAGACCCGTCGCGCTCGCCCTGTCGCGGGCACCGGGCTCGGCGGCCTGGAGCGTCGACCCGTCCGGCGAGGTCATCAGCTGCGTCAGATGCCGCGTCCAGAGCGCCACCAGGCCCACCAACGCCCCCGCACTGAGCAGGAGCTGCGCGACCCCGGCCCCGTAGGACCCCTCGCTCACCGAGTCGACCGCGCCGATCGCCGACGCCGGCGGCACCCAGCGCAGTACGTCCGCGACCGGGTCCAGCTGCGACAGGCCGCCCGCCGAACCGAGCCGCTGCGCACCGAAGTTGACGAGCTGCGCGCCGATCGCGATCACCAGACCGCTCAGGACGGCCAGGTCGCGGCCCTTGCGGCTGGTCAGCAGCCGGATGTTGGCGGCCGCGACGGCCCGTGCGAGGGCCACGCAGACGAGCAGGGCCAGCGCCGCGCCGACGACCGCGGTGACGTACGCCGCCGCGCCGTGCGCCACGGAGATCACCGAACCGGCCAGCAGACAGAGCGAGAAGAGCGGGCCGACCCCGACCAGCGACGCCGCGAGCAGGGCGCGCACCAGGGGGCGCGGGCGCAGCGGCAGCATCACCAGGCGGGTCGGGTCGAGCGTCTCGTCGCCACTGGGGAAGAACAGCGGCATCACCGCCCAGCCGATCCCGAGAACGGCCACGAGCAGCACGGCGACGGCCGTGGCGTGCGTGTTGCCCCGCATCGCGATCAGACCGAGCAGTTGGAGGGCGGCGAAGAGGAGCGCGAGAACCATGGACGTGACGTACGCGGCCCGCCGCCCCGCCGACTGCCGCAGCCCGTTGCGCAGCAGCGACAGCTTGAGCCGTACGACGACGGGGGTGATCGACACGGCGGAGACGCCGGGGGAGGCCCCCGTGGAGGTGTTGGGCGCGGTACCGGGGGCGATGCTCATCGTGCTCCGCCGCCGCCCAGCCAGTCGAGGTCGGAGCCGGTGGCTCGGTCGCCCGCGCCGACCAGCTCCAGGAAGGCGTGCTGGAGCGAGGGCGCGCTCCCCCGCACCTCGGCGAGCGGGCCGTGCGCACGGATGCGCCCCGCGGCCATCACGGCCACCCAGTCGCACAGCGACTCGACCAGCTCCATGACGTGCGAGGAGAAGACGACGGTGGCGCCGGAGGCGGTGTAGCGCTCCAGGACGCCGCGGATGATCTGCGCGGAGACCGGGTCGACGCCCTCGAAGGGCTCGTCGAGGAAGAGGACTTCGGGGTTGTGGAGGAGAGCGGCGGCGAGCCCGATCTTCTTGCGCATACCGGTCGAGTAGTCGACGACCAGCTTGTGCTGGGCGCCCGCGAGGTCGAGGACGTCGAGGAGCTGCGCGGCCCGCTTGTCCACCTCGGCGCCCGGCAGCCCGCGCAACCTGCCGGTGTAGGCCAGAAGTTCACGCCCGGAGAGCCGCTCGAAGAGCCTGAGCCCCTCCGGCAGGACCCCGATGCGCGCCTTCACCTGCACCGGATCGCGCCACACGTCGTGGCCGACGACCTCGACGGTGCCCGCGTCGGGTCGCAGCAGCCCGGTCACCATCGACAGCGTGGTGGTCTTCCCCGCGCCGTTCGGTCCGACGAGCCCGATGAACTGCCCCGCGGGCAGCTCCAGGTCGATCCCCGCGACGGCGATCTGCTCCCCGAACCGCTTCCAGAGCCCTTGCACACGTACGGCGGCTGCGCCCACCACGACTCCCTCCGTCACGGAGCACCCTACGGCGGGAGGGCACTCGCCCCGGCAGAGGCGCCGCGAACGGCTACCGGTCCCGCCCGCACGCGTACGCGAGGGGGGAGATCAACTCCTCCGCGTCCGGCAGCCACCGGTTCGCGGGCGTGGGCCGACAGGCCCACTGCACGGCCCCCCGCGACCCGTACCGGGTGGGCGGGGCGGCCACGTACGCGCCCTCGCCGAGGGCGACCAGGTCCAGCGAGGCAGGCGGCCAGCCCAGCTTCCGTACGAGGTCCGGGACCTTCGCGGAGGCGCCCGGAAGGACGAAGAAGTGCATGCGCCGGTCCGGGGTGCAGGTGACGGGGCCGAGAGTCAGCTCCATGCGCTCCATGCGGGCCAGCGCGAGGAACCCGGCGGTCTCGGAGACATCGATCGCGTCGAACGTACGCCCAGTGGGCAGCAGGATCGAAGCAGCCGGCTGCTTCGCCCACAGGCGGCGCGCGACCGTCGCACTGCCCGTCGCCTGGGTCGCCCAGTCCTCGCGTGCGGGATGCGCGCCGGGCACGGCGCACGCGGAGTCGCCGCAGGAGCAGCGCTGCACCCCGTCGACGGCTTCCAGCCAGGTGCCGGGGAACACGTCCCAGTGGCGCTCCTCGGCATAGCGCACGGCGGTGTCCTGCAGCGATTCGCCGCGCTGCTGGGGGATCTGGGCGGTCTCGGTGCCTGCGATCGTCTCTTCCACGCTCCACTCAACTCCCGTGTCCACCCCGGGTTACGGGCTACGCGCGCGCGGGGGAGGAGCATCGATTCCGCATGTGGGGCGCATGGATGCACGGGTGGGGGCGCGCAGGAGGAACGGCAGCGGGGCTGGGTAGCCACCAGAGGGGTAGGGTCACGGGCTCTACTCCGGCAATCCTCACATGTCTCGCATCTTCGGTATGTCCGCGGGGCATTGATCTTCATGGCCGACTTCTTTCGTTCCCCCAGCCGTGGGGGTTCGGCGGGCCGGTCGCGGAAGACACGTCAACTCGGTGCGTGGGCAGGCACCGCAGCCACAGGGGGTACGCCATGGCCGCAAGGCCTCTCGTCGCGCGGCAGCCGAACGAACGGTTGCAGGCGCTCATCCAGGAAGCGGGCTGCTCGAACGCAGGGCTCGCCCGCCGGGTCAACATGTGCGGCGCGGAGCACGGCCTCGATCTGCGCTACGACAAGACGTCCGTGGCCCGCTGGCTGCGTGGACAGCAGCCGCGGGGGCGGGCGCCCGCGATCATCGCCGAGGCGCTCGGCCGCAAGCTGGGCCGCACCGTCACGATCGACGAGATCGGCATGGCCAACGGCAAGAACCTCGCCTCCGGCGTCGGCCTCCAGTTCTCGCCGACCGTCCTCGGCGCCATCGAACAGGTCTGCGAACTGTGGCGCAGCGACGTGGGCCGCCGCGACTTCCTGTCCGGCTCGTCCGTCGCCGCCTCCGCGCTCGTCGAGCCCAGCCGCGACTGGCTGATCTCCGCACCGGACTCCCAGGTGTCCCGGCAGGCGGGGCCACGGGTCGGGCAGTCCGACGTGGCGGCGGTGCGCGCCATGACGCAGGCCCTCACCGACCTCGACCACCAGTACGGCAGCGGGCATGTGCGCCCGGTCGTCGTGCACTACCTCAACAGCGTGGTCTCCGGGCTGCTCGCGGGCTCGTACCGGGAAGCCGTCGGGCGCGAACTGTTCGCCGCCGTCTCCCGGTTGACGGAGCTGGCCGGCTACATGGCCATCGACACGGGCCAACCGGGGCTCGCCCAGCGGTACTACATCCAGGCTCTGCGTCTGGCTCAGGCCGCCGGCGACCGCGGCTACGGCGGCTATGTGCTCGCCGCGTCCATGAGCCATCTCGCCGCCCAGCTGGGAAACCCGCGTGAGATCGCCCAGTTGGCGCGCGCGGCGCAGGAGGGGGCGCGTGGGCGGGTGACCCCGCGTGCGGAGTCGATGTTCCTCGCCGCGGAGGCGCGGGGGCACGCCCTGATGGGCGATGCGCGGGCGGCGCAGGTCGCGTCGGGGCGTGCGGTCGCGGCATTGGAGGCGGCCGACCCCGCGTCCGGGGACGACCCGGCGTGGATCGCGCACTTCGACGAGGCCTACCTGGCCGACGAGTTGGCGCACTGCCACCGGGACCTGGGGCAGGCGGAGGCGGCGGCGCGGTGCGCGCAGGAGTCCCTCGACGGGCACCCGGAGTCGCGCGCCCGCAGGCGGGCCATCGGTTTCGTGCTCCTCGCGACGGCCCAGGTGCAGCAGCGCGAGGTGGAACAGGCCTGCCACACCGGACTCAAGGCGGTCGAACTCCTCGGCACCCTGCGCTCCAACCGCGGCGCCGAGTACCTGGACGACTTCCAGCAGCGCCTGGAGCCGTACCGGGACGAGCCGGTGGTAAGGGAGTTCGGGGCGCGCATGGATCTTCAGGCGGCCGCGTGAACGGATGGCGTGCGCCGGGGTGAACGGACGGGAAACAGGGACGTCGGCGGCGAAGGGAGGCATATCCAGCGCGCCGAGGGGTGGATTCGTTACCTCGGTCACAGGAGGGGCAGGTCACCTTCTGTGCTGCGTGGCACGGGGTCGCGCGGACCCGGTAGCGTGAGCCGACGATTCCGAAGGTCCCCCATTCGTAGGAGTCCCGGTGACGCAGAGTGGACAGGGCGAGGAGCCCTCGGCGCGGCCCGCGCGCGAAGGCATCGTGCTGCCCTCCGACGGCAGTGAGCCCTTGCTGCCGGGCACGACGGGCGACCGCACGGCTCCCGCGGGCGGGCAGGCCTGGGGCAGACCCTGGGGGCCCGAGCAGCCGCCGGCGCCTGCCCAGCAGCCCGAGCAGGGGCAGCCGCCGCAGCACGCACAGCAGGAGCAGGGCTGGGGTACGTACGGCGCTCAGTCGTACGGCGCTCCGGCTCCGACCGGCCCCGAGACCTACGGGGCGCCCGACGCGCAGACGTACGGCGCCCCGCCCGCGCAGACGTACGGCGCCCCGCCCGCGCAGGCCTACGACGGCCCGCCCGCGCAGAGCTACGACGGTCCTTCGGGGCCGGCGTACGGGGCTCCTGCGGCACAGACCTGGGGGGCGTCCGCGCCGCCGCAGTCCGCCCCGCCCGCCCCGGACTGGGGCGCCCAGGGTGGGCCGCAGGGCGGCCAGGGTGGTCAGGAGTGGGCCTCCTCGGGGGCGTACGGGGCTCCGCAGGCGCCGTTGGGTGCCGGGCCGTTGCCGCCCGCAGTGGACGAGGGAGCGACGCAGTACATCCCGCCCGTGGCGGCCGCGGCTCCGGTCCACGAAGGCGCCACACAGTACATACCGCCCATACCCGCCGCCGGTGGTCCCGACGAGGGTGCCACCCAGTTCCTCCCGCCGGTGGGACCGGGCGCGCTGCCGCCCGAGGTGCCGGCCGACGCGACGCAGTTCCTCGGGCGCGCGCCGCAGGGCGGACCCGGGTCTCAGGGCGGAGCCGGATCGCAGGGTGGTGCCGGGCCGCTGCCGCCCGCCGCGCACCCCGACGCCGAGGCCACGCAGTACATAGCCCCCGTGCCCGCCCAGTCCGGCGCGGCCCCGTACGGGGTCCGTCCGGGCGGCCCGGAGGACCGGCAGCCGCCGGCCGAGTTCGACAACCTGTTCCGCAGCGAGCCCGAGGGGCCCGCGTCCACACAGCAGCTCCCGCGCTTCGACCCGGCGGCGCCGCACGGCGCACCGCACGGCGGGTACGGCGCGCAGGCGCCGGGTGGGCCCGGAGCCCCGGGCGGGCGGGCCGCCGCACGGCGCGGTGTGTCCGGTGACGACGGCAGCGGTGACGGAGGCGGCGGGCGCGGTGGCCGCAGCCGCTCGCGCGTCCCCCTGATCGCCGCGGTCGGCATCGGTATCGCCGTCCTCGGCATCGGCGCCGGTGCCCTGCTCAGCGGTGGCGGAGGTGACGACAGCAAGGACGACAACAGCAAGAACGTGTCCGCGACCGAGCCGACGAGCGAGTCGGCGTCGCCGTCCACCGATCCGGCCAAGGCGCAGGCCGTCGCGCTGGACAAGCTCCTCGCAGACAGCGGTGGCAGCCGGGCCTCGGTGATCAGTGCCGTGGCGGACGTGCGGGTCTGCGACAACCTCGACCAGGCGGCGAGCGATCTGCGCGACGCCGCCAAGCAGCGCGGCGAGCTCGTCACCCGGCTCGACGCCCTCGCCGTCGACAAGCTCCCGGCCAACGCCGACCTGAAGAGCGCGCTCACCAGCGCCTGGAAGGCCTCCGCGTCGGCCGACAACCACTACGCCGCCTGGGCCGACCAGGTCGACGGCAGGAAGGGCTGCCACAAGGGCAAGGCCCGCTCCACCCCGCAGACACAGGCGGGCAACCGGGCCAGCGGCACGGCCAGCGCTCAGAAGTCCAAGGCCGCGAAGCTGTGGAACTCCATCGCGAGCACGTACGGGCTGACGCAGCGGCAGCCGACTCAGCTCTGACGTTCGGGCGGCCGCAGGGGCGCGCGGGTCGTCAGTCCGCGTTCTCCAGCGTCCTCTTCACATTGACGAACCCGCGCCGGGCCGACACCAGTTGACCCCTGCGTACGACCTGGAACGTGACGTCGGCGTTGACCAGGCGCGGGAACTCGACGGTCGCGAGCATGTCCTGGGAGCGCCAGCTGAGCGTCGGCGTGAGCCCTCCCGTCGACACCTTGAGCCCCTTGTCGAGCGACCGCTGCACCGTGCGGGAGGACACCTCGCCGTCGCCCAGCGACTCGATCGCCGCCTTCAGCACGGTGTACGCGATCCACGTGGTCTGCACCCCGGGGTCCGCGGGATCGATCCGGTTGTCGTCGAAGGCCTGCTCCTTGATCACCTTCCGCATCGTGTCCCAGCGGTGATCGCTCGCCGCCGGGTACCAGCCGGTGGCGTACGACTCCTCGTACGGGCTCGAAGGACCCCCGGTGGAGTCGATCAGCGACTGGTCGACGCTGCCCAGCACGGTGGCCGTGCGCACCTTCGGGTACTCCTGGCGGTCGCGGCGGAAGGAGTCCATGAACGTGTCCGTGCGGTCGCCGAGCGCCGGCACCACGCACCCGCGCTTCGCCGGGTCCGAGGTCGCGCGCCGCAGTGCCTGCGAGGTCTGCCCCGCGTACTCGGTCGCGTCGTCCGCGGCCCGCTGGTCGTCGACGGTGCGGTGACCCTCCGACTTCAGGCCCGCGTTGAGCAGTACCGGCAGCTGGTCGCCGGCGAAGGTGTCCGGCCGTACGAGCGCGACCGGGCCGCAGATCTTGCCGAGCTGCTCCCCGAGCCCCGCGAGCAGCGCCGGTTCGCCGCCGTTGACCGGGTAGGACACCGGGCTCTCGAACTCGTCGTCCGTGACGCCGTAGCCGCCTATGTAGGGGATGCCCGCGGACTCCAGCGGCGAGAGGAAGTACGTGCCGTGCTGGCTGTAAGAGCCGACCACGGCGATCACGTTCTCGTCCGCGGCGCGGCGGGCGCACTTCGCGGCGCCCACGGTGTCGTTGTGATCGTTGCAGGTCAGGACCTTGAGCTCGCGGCCGTTGATGCCGCCGTGGGCGTTGATCCAGCGCGCGTAGGCCTGCGCGAGCGCGGGCATGCCGGGCTTGTTGGTCGCCTCGGTCTTCTCCGGCGCCCAGGTCATGACGGTGATGGGCTCGTCCCTGGCTCCCCCCGTGGTGCCAGGGACGACCCCGCATCCGACGGCGAGCGACGCACACGCCGCCAGCGCTCCCGCGGACAGGGCGATCGTCCGGGCGGGTCGGTGGTGCGCGGAACGGAAGATGCGGTTGCGTCGCCTGCCGGTCATGGACACGCACGATTCCGTCACACCAATAACCCGGGAGTGACCCGTGGTCAACGTGCGGTGACGCGGAGGTGAATTACGGGGGGCGGTAACGCGTTCGGGTGGGGGAACGTACGATCGATGACCGTGCAAGGTTCGGAGAACTCTTCCCGTCGCGGCCGTCGCTCATCCACCATGGGCGGCATGCCACTGAACGACATGCCGTGGTGGCGCTGGCGCAGCAATGTGCGCTCCGCGCTGCACATGCTCTCCGATCCCGCGTTCCAGCGCGACGTCTGGCTCGCCGGCGTCGACGGGTACGGGGACGTCACCGACGCCGTGTACCGCCTGGTCGAGGACACCTGGCTCGACAGCTGGTCCGCCGAGAAGTACGTCGGCACGATCTTCCGCGACTCGCAGGAAGCGGCCCTCGTCGACACCGCGGTGCTCCGCGTGCTGCGGATCATGCACCAGGTCGGGCCCGACGCGCCCGTCTCCGCCTACCTCGACCACCAGGCCTGGCCGGAGGCCGTACGGGCCGCGCGTGACGCGCATGTCCGCATGGCGGTGGGGGACGGGGAGGAGCCGGACGTGCCGCCGCGGACGCTCGAGGTGCTGCGGATTCTCACGCGGTCCGCCTAGCGGGACGGGAAGTCGGCGGGGGTGGCGGATATGGGAACCTGTCCTGCATGAACGAGCAGCCCGTCCGCGCCGCAGCGCCCGCTGAACAGTACGTCCTCACCCTGTCCTGCCCCGACAAGCAGGGCATCGTGCACGCCGTGTCGAGCTACCTCTTCATGACCGGCTGCAACATCGAGGACAGTCAGCAGTTCGGCGACCACGACACGGGTCTGTTCTTCATGCGCGTCCACTTCTCGGCGGAGGCGCCGGTGACGGTGGACAAGCTGCGGGCGAGCTTCGCCGCGATCGGGGACGCCTTCCAGATGGACTGGACGATCCATCGGGCCGAGCAGAAGATGCGGATCGTCCTCATGGTCAGCAAGTTCGGGCACTGCCTCAACGACCTGCTGTTCCGGGCGCGGATCGGGGCGCTGCCGGTGGAGATCGCGGCGGTCGTCTCCAACCACACGGATTTCGCCGAACTCGTGGGTTCGTACGACGTTCCTTTCCGGCACATTCCGGTCACTCGGGATACGAAGGCTGCGGCGGAGGCCGAGCTGCTGGAGCTGGTCCGGGCGGAGAACGTGGAGCTGGTCGTGCTGGCCCGCTACATGCAGGTGCTGTCGGACGACCTGTGCAAGGCGTTGAGCGGGCGGATCATCAACATCCACCACTCCTTCCTGCCCAGCTTCAAGGGTGCGAAGCCGTATCACCAGGCGCATGCGCGGGGTGTGAAGCTCATCGGCGCCACCGCGCACTATGTGACCGCCGACCTCGACGAGGGGCCGATCATCGAGCAGGAAGTCGAGCGGGTGGGGCATGACGTGACCCCCGACCAGCTGGTCGCGATCGGGCGCGACGTCGAGTGCCAGGCGCTGGCGCGCGCCGTGAAGTGGCATGCGGAGCGGCGCATCTTGCTGAACGGGCGGCGGACTGTGGTGTTCGCGTAGGTCTGGCGTGGGCGCCTGTCGCAGGGCGCGGTGCGGGTGTGTTGTGGGTCGGGTCCGTGCCGTCTGCTGGCGTGGGCGCCGTTCGCGGTGCGGCGCGGTGGGTGGGTCGGGTCCGTGCCGGTACGTCTGCTGGCGGGGTCGACGGGTACGCGCAGTCGGTCGACCAGCGCGTGAAGATGGCCGGCT
>NZ_JBEXDZ010000023.1:0-75784 GCF_040606085.1 Streptomyces sp. NPDC005485
GCCGCGCACCGGCGCCGGGGCACCGGTCGGCACCGGAGCGCCTGTGTGCCTCGTGGCGGGCGCCCGCTCGAGCGAGGCTGATCCTGGTTCGGATGAGCCCCGCTCGTCGTCACGCACGCCCTCAGAGCCGCCTGAGGGCCCTTCGTCCGCCGCCCGTCCGGGCCGGCGGCGCTTCCAAGGTGAGGTCGAGCCAGTCACGGCCGACCCTGCCTCAGTCGCAGTCGCGGCAGATCGGCTGACCGTTCTTCTCGCGGGCCAGCTGGCTGCGGTGGTGCACCAGGAAGCAGCTCATGCAGGTGAACTCGTCCTGCTGCTTGGGCAGCACCCGGACGGCCAGCTCCTCGTTCGAGAGGTCTGCGCCGGGCAGCTCAAGGCCTTCCGCGGCCTCGAACTCGTCCACGTCAACGGCCGACGTCGACTTGTCGTTCCGGCGAGCCTTCAGTTCTTCAAGGCTGTCCGAGTCGACGTCGTCGTCGGTCTTGCGTGGGGTGTCGTAATCCGTTGCCATGTCGCTCTCCCCCTCTGGGTGTCTGCGGTGTCTCCAGCGCACGTAACGCGTGAGAGGCCGGACTTGTGCCCGACCCGAGGCGGAGATTTTGCCTCACATCAAGGTCTGTTACTCAATCGACACCCAACCGGACTCCTCAAGAGTGATCGGCTTGGATGGCGATGCGGACCGTACACGGTCTCAAGGCCGCACTTCAAAGGCGTCTCACCGTGTACTTCCCGTGATCTGGACCCCCGAAAACCCGGATTTTCCCGGCTTTCCGACAGCCTGCATGATCACGGAGCGTAGATGGCCTGAAAATCGCGCTTGTGATCGATCACACATGGACCTCCCGGATGGGCGACCCGAAAATTCCGCGCAAAGCGAACATCGCCGCTTGTCGGCGACATGGTCTCAGATGGGAAGGGTGACGCGCATCACGAGCCCACCTCCCTCGCGAGGCTCCGCGACGATGTGCCCGCCGTGGGCACGGGTCACGGACCGGACAATGGACAGGCCGAGGCCCACTCCCTTGTCACTGCCGGTGCGCTCGGTGCGCAGCCGCCGGAAGGGTTCGAAAAGATTGTCGATCTCGTACGCGGGAACGACCGGCCCGGTGTTCGACACCACCAGGACCGCCTGCCCGTGCTGGGCCTCCGTGGTGACCTCGACCCAGCCCTCCTCCGGCACGTTGTACCGCACAGCGTTCTGGACGAGGTTCAGGGCGATCCGCTCCAGCAGCACACCGTTGCCCTGGACGACCACGGGAACGCGCTTCCCCCGGATCAGGACGCCCTTCGCCTCCGCCTCGGCGTGCACCTGGTCGACGGCCTGCGAGGCGACCTCGGCGAGGTCCACGGGCTTGCGCTCCACTATCTGGTTGTCACTGCGGGCGAGCAGCAGCAGCCCCTCGACGAGCTGCTCGCTGCGCTCGTTGGTGGCCAGCAGCGTCTTGCCGAGCTGCTGCAGCTCCATCGGCGCTCCCGGGTCGGACAGGTGCACCTCCAGGAGCGTGCGGTTGATCGCCAGGGGCGTTCGCAGTTCGTGCGAGGCGTTGCCGACGAACCGCTGCTGAGCCGTGAAGGCCCGCTGCAGCCGCTCCAGCATCTCGTCGAAGGTGTCCGCCAGCTCCTTCAACTCGTCGTCCGGACCGTCCAGTTCGATACGGCGGGACAGGTCCGAGCCGGCCACCGCGCGCGCGGTGCGGGTGATCCGGCCGAGCGGCGAGAGCACCCGGCCCGCCATCGCGTAGCCGAAGGCGAACGCGATCACGGCGAGGCCGAGGAGCGCGAGAAGCGAGCGGCTGAGCAGGTTGTCCAGGGCGTCCCGGCGCTGCTGGTCGGTGCACGCGCTGATCGCGTCGTTGAACGTGGAAAGCGGGATGTCGTTCGTCTTGACGCCGGGGCAGTTGTCGCTGGTGACCCTGATCGCCTGACCGCTCACGATCTTGAAGAGCGGTTCGTTGCCCGTGTTCAGGGCCTGCGCGGCGAGCAGATAGATGATCGACAGCAGCAGGATGCCCGCGATGAGGAACATGCCGCCGTAGAGCAGCGTGAGCCTTATGCGGATCGTCGGACGCAGCCAGGGAAACGGGGGCTCCTGCCGCCGGGGGTCCCACGTGGGTTTCGGAGGCGCCGTCGGCGGCGCGGGAGTCGTGGCCACGGCGTCAGATCCGGTAGCCGGAGCCGGGCACGGTGACAATGACCGGGGGCTCGCCGAGCTTGCGGCGCAACGTCATCACCGTCACGCGCACCACGTTCGTGAACGGGTCCGTGTTCTCGTCCCAGGCCTTCTCCAGGAGCTGCTCGGCGGAGACCACGGCACCCTCGCTGCGCAGCAGTACCTCCAGCACCGCGAACTCCTTGGGGGCGAGCTGGACCTCCTTGCCGTCACGGAAGACCTCACGGCGGTTGGGGTCGAGCTTGATCCCGGCGCGTTCCAGGACCGGCGGCAGCGGCAGACTCGTACGACGTCCGAGGGCTCGGACACGCGCGGTGAGCTCGCTGAACGCGAACGGCTTGGGGAGGTAGTCGTCGGCGCCGATCTCCAGGCCCTCGACACGGTCGCTGACGTCGCCGGAGGCCGTGAGCATCAGGACTCGGGTGGGCATGCCGAGCTCGACGATCTTGCGACAGACGTCATCGCCGTGGACGAGCGGGAGGTCGCGGTCGAGGACCACCACGTCGTAGTCGTTGACGCCGATGCGCTCCAGAGCGGCCGCACCGTCGTACACGACGTCGACGGCCATGGCCTCCCGGCGCAGTCCGGTGGCCACAGCATCGGCGAGCAGCTGCTCGTCCTCGACGACGAGTACGCGCACGTCGCTTGTCCTTCCTCTGTCCACTCGCGTAGCGCCTTCTCGGCGCACACGGGCAGGGTCTTTCGTGGGTGAGGGCTCCATCCTGCCCTTTTCGGCCGTAAACCGGCTGTAAGACGGGTGACGGGCCCGGGAATGCCAGATTTTCTCGCCGGGTTGAGGTTTCCGTGGAAGGGAGCGGGGGGAGGACGGCTTTACACCCCGCGATCACGCTCTGCATGCGGCACGCCACATGTTGCTTGTGGTGGGCCACGGTCCGCTTCCGCAGAGCGGGCGTGGGTGTCCGGCACCGTCGCCGCCCAGCAGGGCAGCGCTGGGCACCCCTTATGGAGACGTGATCGCCCCTTCCGAACGGCACACCCCCGTGCCATCGACCCACGACCCAGGACGAGGGGGCGCAGCATGGACGCTTT
Organism: Streptomyces sp. NPDC005485; assembly: GCF_040606085.1. NCBI lineage: Bacteria > Bacillati > Actinomycetota > Actinomycetes > Kitasatosporales > Streptomycetaceae > Streptomyces > Streptomyces sp. NPDC005485. The sequence continues at coordinate 3,218 of NZ_JBEXDZ010000023.1, forward strand.
CACCGCAGGACTTCTGCAGCGCATAAGGGCGACCGAGTCCGACCTGACGCGGGCTCGCGAAACCGGCGACGACTTCCTCGCGGAGGTCGAGCAGGCCGAGCTCGACGACCTGCACCGCCTTGCCGCCGAGCACGGTGTGGAGGTCGGCACCGCGTCACGCGTCTGAAGCAGTTCGCACGACAGCGGGGCCCCGGCATCGATCCAGTGCCGGGGCTCCCCTTTTTTTGCTCTTTCGCCTGCGGGGCGCCTCAAGCCGGTGTGGAGAGCCCGATCGTGCTCAGCCCTCCTTCGTCGGGCCTCCGCGCGTTCGGGCTCTCGACACCGGCGCGCCCCTTCGGCTCTCTCGCGGCCGACGCGTGGGGGCAGTGCGTCTTGGAGGGCCCTGGCTGTTGGCTGGTCGGGAGGCGTTCCGCCGGCTCTGCCTGGAATGGTGGGGCCCGGCTAGGGGTGTTTTGAAAGTCCTGTGCGGTGCCCGCGGTGTTCGGTGCGTGCCCTCGGCGTGCCGGGCGCACCCCCTAGTCGTGCCAGGCGCCGAATTCCTCCAGGAGTCGCTGGAGGGGCTCGAAGACGCCTGGGGTGGCTGCCACCGCCAGATCGCCTGTGGGGCCCTCTCCGGGGCGCCCACCGGTCAGGGCGCCCGCCTCCCGGGCGATCAGGTCGCCTGCCGCGAGGTCCCAGGGGTTGAGCCCCCGCTCGTAGTAGCCGTCGAGACGGCCTGCCGCCACGTCGCACAGGTCGACCGCCGCCGAGCCGCCGCGCCGGATGTCGCGCAGCAGCGGGATCAGCCGCTGGGCGACGTCGGCCTGGTGGACGCGGACGTCGTGGACGTAGTTGAAGCCGGTCGAGACCAGCGCCTGGTCCAGGGGCGGTGCCGGGCGGCAGGCCAGCCGACGCTCCCCCTCCCAGGCCCCGGTGGCCCAGGCGCCGCCGCCCCGCACGGCGTGGAACGTCTCGCCGCGCATCGGCACCGCGACGACGCCGACGACCCTCTCGCCGTCCTGCTCGGCCGCGATGGAGACCGACCAGGTCGGCAGCCCGTACAGGTAGTTGACCGTGCCGTCGAGCGGATCGATGACCCAGCGGATGCCGCTGGTGCCCTCCGACACGGCGCCCTCCTCACCGAGGAAGCCGTCGTCGGGCCGGTGCTCGGAGACCAGGTCGGTGATCAGCTTCTCGGCGGCGATGTCCATCTCGGTCACGACGTCGATCGGGCTGGACTTGGTCGCGGCGACGGCGAGATCGGCCGGCCGCCCGTCCCGCAGCAGCGCACCGGCCCGGCGGGCGGCCTCATGGGCAAGCTGGAGCAGTTCGGCGTACAGGGGCTCGGTCACGGTTCTCCTCGGTCGTGCGGTGGGGAGGCGGCCTGTCCGGGGGCAGGCGGAGGGGCGGGTGCCGCACTGCGCGCGGTGGGCCCGCGCGCGTTACGCGTACGGACTGTCCGCTCCCGCTGCGGCCGGCTTCGGGGCGCGGGACGGGCAGCAGCCCACCGGGCAGAGATCGTGGCTCGGCCCCAGGGCGCCGAGCGCACAGGGGGACACCCGCTGCCCGCGCTCGCTCGCGGCGCGCTCCAGGACGAGGTCGCGGACGGCGGCCGCGAACCGCGGGTCGGCGCCCACGGTGGCCGAGCGGCGCACCGGCAGACCCAGCTCCGCCGCCTTGGCCTTCGCCTCCGTGTCGAGGTCGTACAGGACCTCCATGTGGTCCGAGACGAACCCGATGGGCGCCATCACGACGGCCGGCACCCCGGCGCCGTGCAGCTCCTCCAGGTGGTCGCAGATGTCGGGCTCCAGCCAGGGGATGTGCGGAGCACCGGAGCGCGACTGGTAGACGAGCCGCCAGGGGTGGTCGATGCCGGTCTCCTCGCGGACGGCGTCGGCGATCAGCCGGGCGACGTCCAGGTGCTGCTCGACATACGCACCGCCTTCGCCGTGGTCCTCGACCGGCCCGGAGGTGTCGGCCGCCGCGTCGGGGATGGAGTGCGTCGTGAAGGCGAGGTGCGCGCCCTCCCGTACGTCCTCGGGGAGTTCGGCGAGGGACTTCAGGACACCCTCGGCCATGGGGCGCACGAAACCGGGGTGGTTGAAGTAGTGCCGCAGTTTGGCGACCTCCGGCAGCTCCAGTCCCTCCGCCTCCAGGGCGGCCAGTGACTCCGCGAGGTTCTCGCGGTACTGGCGGCATCCCGAGTACGAGGCGTACGCGCTGGTGGCGAGGACGAGGATGCGGCGGCGGCCGTCGGCGACCATCTCGCGCAGGGTGTCCGTCAGGTACGGCGCCCAGTTGCGGTTGCCCCAGTAGACGGGCAGGTCCAGGCCGTGGTCCGCGAAGTCCTTGCGGAGGGCGTCGAGCAGGGCGCGGTTCTGGTCGTTGATGGGGCTGACCCCGCCGAACAGGAAGTAGTGCTGCCCCACTTCCTTGAGCCGTTCCTTGGGGATGCCGCGCCCGCGCGTCACGTTCTCCAGGAACGGAACCACGTCGTCCGGGCCTTCGGGGCCGCCGAACGAGAGCAGGAGCAGGGCGTCGTAGGGGGTGGCATCGAGCGCATCTGGCATGCCTCCGATCCTGCCATCCGTGACCGACAGGCGGACAACGGCCACGTGACCAGAGGACACGAGGAGTGCATTAGGGTCACCTAACCCGTAAGCTGTATCAGCCGCCTTGACGCCTTACCGGAGCCCGTCCGCCCTGGCGACCGCGCGGGCGGACCGAGCCGACCGGAGACCCCGTGCCCAGCCCCTACCGCGCCCTGTTCGCCGCCCCCGGCTCCAAGGGCTTCTCCGCCGCGGGCTTCCTCGGCCGGATGCCGCTGTCGATGATGGGCATCGGCGTGGTCACGATGATCTCCCAGCTCACCGGGCGCTACGGCCTCGCGGGCGCGCTGTCCGCCACCATCGCGCTGGCCGCGGCGGCGCTCGGCCCGCAGATCTCGCGCCTGGTGGACCGGCACGGGCAGCGGCGGGTGCTGCGCCCCGCCACGCTCTTCGCGCTCGCCGCGGCGGCCGGGCTGCTGCTCGCCGCGCACTTCGAGTGGCCGGACTGGGTGCTGTTCGTGTGCGCCGCCGGCATCGGTTCCGTGCCGAGCCTGGGCGCGATGATCAGGGCTCGCTGGGCCGCCCTCTACCGCGACACCCCGCAACTGCACACCGCGTACTCCTTCGAGTCCGTGGTGGACGAGGTCTGCTTCATCTTCGGGCCGATCATCTCCATCGGTCTGTCCACGGCGTGGTTCCCCGAGGCGGGACCGCTGCTCGCCGCCTGCTTCCTCGCGGCCGGCGTCTTCTGGCTGACGGCCCAGCGCGCCACCGAACCCGAGCCGCATCCGCGCACGCACGACTCGGCCGGCTCGGCGCTGCGCTCGCCCGGACTTCAGGTCCTGGTGGCCACGTTCGTGGCGACCGGCACCATCTTCGGAGCGGTCGACGTGGTCACCGTGGCCTTCGCGGAGGAGCAGGGTCACAAGGGCGCCGCGAGCGTCGTCCTCGCGCTCTACGCCGCGGGCTCCTGCGCGGCGGGCGCCGTGTTCGGGCTGCTGCACCCCCAGGGGGCCGCCGAACGCCGGTGGCTGCTGGGCATATGCACAACGGCCGTGAGTATGATCCCCCTCCTACTGGTCGGAAACTTGCCGTTCCTGGCTGTGGCGCTGTTCGTGGCGGGCCTGTCCATCGCACCGACGATGATCACGACGATGTCCCTCATCGAGCAGCACGTACCCCGCGCGAAACTGACCGAGGGCATGACCTGGGTGAGCACCGGGCTCGCGGTCGGCGTAGCGCTCGGTTCCTCCGTGGCGGGCTGGGTGATCGACTCGGCCGGCGCGAAGGCCGGGTACACGGTTCCGGCGGTGTCCGGAGCCGTCGCGGTCGCGGTCGGTTTCCTGGGGTATCGCCGGCTGAACAGGCCGGTTCCGCAGCGGGGAGGGACCCATGAGCAGCACAGCGAGCGGGAAGAGCGGAACGTGGCGTAACTGGGCGGGGAACGTCACCTCCCGTCCGGTACGGGAGGTCACTCCCGCGTCCGTCGAGGAGCTCTCCGCGGCTGTACGGAAGGCGGCCGACGACGGCCTGAGAGTGAAGGCCGTGGGCACCGGGCACTCCTTCACGGCCGCCGCCGCGACCGACGGGGTGTTGATCCGCCCTCAACTGTTGACCGGCATCCGCGGGATCGACCGCGAGGCCGGCACGGTCACGGTCGAAGCGGGCACCCCGCTCAAGCGTCTCAACGTGGCGCTCGCGCGTGAGGGTCTGTCGCTCACGAACATGGGCGACATCATGGAGCAGACGGTGTCGGGCGCGACCAGCACCGGCACGCACGGCACCGGCCGTGACTCGGCCTCGATCGCCGCCCAGATCAAGGGCCTTGAGCTGGTCACCGCGGACGGCTCGGTCCTGCACTGCTCCGAGAAGGAGAACCCGGAGGTGTTCGCGGCGGCCCGGCTCGGCATCGGCGCGCTGGGCATCGTCACCGCGATCACCTTCTCCGTGGAGCCCCTTTTTCTGCTCACGGCCCGCGAGGAGCCGATGACCTTCGAGAAGGTCACCGCCGACTTCGACGAACTCTTCGCGGAGAACGAGCACTTCGAGTTCTACTGGTTCCCGCACACCGGCAACTGCAACACCAAGCGCAACAACCGCAGTGCGGGCCCCGAGAAGCCCGTGGGAGCGGTCAGCGGCTGGATCGAGGACGAGTTCCTCTCCAACGGCGTCTTCCAGGTGGCCAATCTGCTCGGCCGGGCGGCGCCCGCGACCATCCCGACGATCGCGAGGATCTCCAGTCGCGCGCTCTCCGCCCGCACCTACACCGACATTCCCTACAAGGTCTTCACCTCTCCGCGCCGGGTGCGCTTCATGGAGATGGAGTACGCCGTTCCGCGCGAGGCCCTGGTGGAGACGCTCCGCGAGCTGAAGACCATGGTCGATCGCTCCGCGCTGCGGGTGAGCTTCCCCGTCGAGGTGCGCACCGCCCCCGCGGACGACATCACGCTCTCCACGGCATCCGGCCGCGAGAGCGCCTACATCGCCGTCCACATGTTCCGCGGCACGCCGTACCAGGCGTACTTCACCGCCGCCGAGCGGATCCTCACCGCGCACGAAGGCCGGCCGCACTGGGGCAAGGTGCACACGCGCGACGCGGAGTACTTCTCGAAGGTCTATCCGCGTTTCGGGGAGTTCACCGCCCTGCGGGACCGGCTTGATCCGGATCGGCGCTTTGCGAACGACTACTTGCGTCGGGTGCTGGGGTCGTAGCCGTCGCACTGGGCGTCGGTGTCGGCGTCGTGGCACCGGAGTCGTCCTGGGCGGAGCCGGTGCCGCTGCCGCCGGAGGGCCCGGCGAGTCGGAGGAGCCCGCCGAAGGCGTGCCGCCCGGCTCGGACTTGGGGCCGGACCCGGACCCGGTTCCGGAGCCGCTGCCCTTCAGGGCGTCCCCGACGGTGGTGCTGGTGCTGTCGCCGCCGAAGCTCTGCCCCGACACCAGTTCGTACGGGGTGATTCCGGCCATGGTCACGCCGAAGACGAGTGCCGCGGCGACCACCGGCCGCTGCCGGCTCCTGACCCGGGCGCGATGGACGGCCCTTCGGTGAACTGCCCCTCGGCGGGCGCCTGTCGGGAGCGCGGCTTGGGCATCCCGGACCTTGCCTGCCTTTCCCGTGCTTGATCGACCAACCGCACGAGAGAGGGACGTACAGGCGAAACGATTAGTTCCGTTTCTGGCCATTACGTGAAGTGCGCCACGTTTCACAGTCACGAATACGACGCTTCGGACGGCCAACTACCACCCCCCACTAGAAGTTGGGCGGCGTGCCGATCCACGCACATGGCCCGAATGGAGTACTGTTGCGAGCCCTGGGTCCGGACTCCCGCCAGGGTGTCCGGGGCCTTGCAGGACCGCCGGGAGGGGGCTCGTTGCACAGGGTGATGGAGTTCGTCACTTAGCGTTGCGAATAGGTAACCGTGCCATAACGGCGAGTTCGGGCCCCTGCCCGACACGCCGGGCAACTCGGCAAGGTTGTGGCAGGCTGCACCCGGGCAGGCCACACTCGACTAGCGGAAGCAGCGACGCACGTGACGTCGGCAGGCACCACCCGGGAGGTCCCCATGCCCGAACTGCGTGTCGTGGCCGTCTCTAACGACGGCACACGGCTGGTGCTGAAGGCTGCGGACAGCACGGAGTACACGCTTCCGATTGACGAACGTCTCCGCGCCGCGGTACGCGGCGACCGTCCCCGCCTCGGCCAGATCGAGATCGAGGTGGAGAGCCATCTCCGCCCCCGCGACATCCAGGCACGTATACGTGCGGGTGCGTCCGCGGAGGAAGTCGCCCAGCTCGCCGGGATCCCCGTCGATCGCGTACGCCGCTTCGAGGGCCCCGTGCTGGCCGAGCGTGCCTTCATGGCCGAGCGGGCCCGCAAGACCCCGGTCCGCCGCCCCGGTGAGAACGCCGGACCCCAGCTCGGCGAGGCGGTGCAGGAGCGGCTGCTGCTGCGCGGCGCCGACAAGGAGACCGTCCAGTGGGACTCGTGGCGTCGTGACGACGGCACATGGGAAGTGCTGCTGGTCTACCGGGTCGCGAGCGAACCGCACTCGGCGAGCTGGACGTACGACCCGCCCCGGCGGCTCGTCCAGGCCGTCGACGAGGAGGCGCGCTCGCTGATCGGCGAGTCCGACGACCTCGCGGCAACGGCCGAGCCGAGCTTCCCGTTCGTACCGCGGATCGCGCGGCTGCCCCGGGACCGCCCGCTCGACCGTGCCCTGGACCGGCAGATGGAGCGGCCGAGCCCGCCGCCCCCGGAGCCGGTCGAGGAGAGCACGAACGACCGGGACTCGCTCACCAGTCTCCTGGAGGCGGTGCCCAGCTTCCGGGGCGACATGGTGGTGCCCGAGCGGCCCTCCACCACGGAGCGCCCCGCCGCGGAGGAGCCTCCCGCCGAGCCCGAGACGGAGGAGCCGCCCGCTCCCGCCGCCTCGGCCGGGGCCGGTTCCGCCTACGCGGACGTCCTCATGCCCCGTTCGGTCGGCGCCCATCGCGACCGTCTCGTCGGCGCGACCGACCGCCAGGCCGAGGCCGACGGGGTCCGCCCGGGCCGCCGCGCGGCCGTCCCCAGCTGGGACGAGATCGTGTTCGGCACGCGGCGCAAGAAGCAGGAGTAGCAGGGGTAGCAGGAACGTGTACGGCGGCGGGGCCCCACCGGTTCGGTGAGGGCCCCGTCCGCGTTCCGGGAGTCGAGGGCTACTGCGGGTCGGGGCCCACGGCGACCGGGCGGCTGCTGTCGCGTGACCACTCCGACCAGGAGCCGACGTACAGGGCGGCCGGGATGCCGGCGACGGCGAGGGCCAGGACCTCATGGGCGCCGGAGACACCCGAGCCGCAGTAGACGCCGACCTCTGAGGCGTCCGACGCGCCAAGGGACTTGAAGCGGTCGGCGAGTTCGGCGGCGGGCAGGAAGCGGCCGTCCGCGGCGACGTTCTCCGTGGTCGGCGCGGAGACCGCACCAGGGATGTGCCCGCCCACGGGATCGATCGGTTCGACGTCTCCCCGGTAGCGCTCACCGGCCCGGGCGTCCATCAGCAGCCCGGTGCGGGCGAGCGCCGCCGCTCCGTCCGCGTCGAGCAGCGGAAGGGCGCCGGGAGTGGGCGCGAAGGTTCCGGGGGTGGGCGCCGGGAGCTCCGCCGACAGCGGTCCGGTCCACGCCGCGAGGCCGCCGTCAAGCACGCGCACCTCCGGATGACCCGTCCAGCGCAACAGCCACCAGGTACGTGCGGCGGCCCATCCCTGGCCGCCGTCGTACACGACCACCGAACGGTCAGCCGAAACTCCAGCGGCCCGCATGGCCGCTCCGAAATGCTGGAGATCCGGCAGCGGATGCCTGCCGGACGCGCCGGCCGGGCCCGCCAGATCGGCATCCAGATCGACGAAAACCGCACCCGGGATGTGTCCGGCCGCGTACTCCGCCCGGCCGTCGAAGGGAGGGACGCCCGCCGCCTTGGCCGTGCTCAGCTGCCAGCGGACGTCCAGAAGCGTCGGCGGGGTGGGGCCTGCGAGTTCGCTCGCAAGTTCGAGTGCGGAGAGGATGGCGTTCATGCCCCCCATCCTTGCGCACGGGGTGGCCGCGTCGCCCAGGTCCCGCTACTCTGCCCGCCGGACAGGTCCGATCACGAGGCGTACGGGATCGGGCACATGCTGTACAGCTGATGGTCACGACACGGCAATGGCGCGGAAGCGGATGAGGAACGGCAAAGCGGGCATCCTCCGGCGGTGGGCCGCGCCACGCGACGCTGCCGGGACGCGCGCGTCCGGCGGTGGTGCGAGCATCGGCACGGGGCGTGCACGCGCGCGACAGCGGTATGCGTGTTCATAGGCGGAAGGTGAACGGCCACCGCAAGGGGCCGAGAAGAGAGTGACGATGACCGAGGCACGGGGGTCGGCCGGCCTGAACGGCACAACGCACGCTCGGCACACGCCCGGCACACCCTGCTGGGTGAGTCTGATGGTGCACGGGATGGCCGCGACCCAGGAGTTCTACCGAGAACTGTTCGGCTGGGAGTTCCAACCGGGCCCCCAGCAGCTCGGCCCGTACGTGCGGGCGCTGCTCGACGGTCAGGAGGTGGCGGGCATCGGACAGATGCCGCCGGACCGGCATCTGCAGGTCGCCTGGACGCCCTACCTCGCCTCGGACGACGTGGACCACACCGCCGAGACGGTACGCGCCTGCGGCGGCACCGTGGGCGTCGGCCCCCTGGACGCCGCTGACGCCGGGCGCCTGGTGATCGCCTCCGACCCCTACGGAGCCGTCTTCGGCATCTGGCAGGCGGCCGCTCACCTCGGCACCGGCATCACCGGCGTGCCCGGCACCCCCGCCTGGAACGAACTGTTGACCCGCGACTCCGCGAGCGTCGCCAAGTTCTACCAGGCGGTCTTCGGATACGAGGAGAAGGCTGTCGTCTCCGCCGACTTCGACTACGTGACCCTCCTTGTCGAGGGCCGCCCGGTCGGCGGCATCCACGGCCTCGGCCGCGGCCTGCCCCGCGACCGCGGCGCCCACTGGATGACGTACTTCGAGGTCGCCGACGTCGACGAGGCCGTCACCCACGTCACCGACCTGGGCGGCCACCTCCTCAGAGCCCCCCACGACACCCCCCACGGCCGCGTGGCCACGGTGGCGGACCCGGAGGGAGCAACGTTCTCGGTGACCCACAGCACGGAGTGAAACCCGGCGTGCCCGGGAATCACACCTCCACGGAGACATGCGCCGGCGTCAGGCCGAGCCGATCGGCAGCACGTCCGGGGACAGGGCGCCGGCGCGGGCCGTGGCTGCGGTGGCGCGGCGGATGTGGTGGCGGCGGCAGAGCACTTCGTAGCCGATGTCCTCGGGCTGGTTGACGTCGCCGACGACCACCTGGGCGCCCTCGACGACCATCTCGCCGCCTATCGTGCGGGCGTTGTGCGTGGCGCGGGCGCCACACCAGCACAGGGCCTCGACCTGGAGGACCTCGACGCGGTCGGCGAGTTCGACGAGGCGCTGGGAGCCGGGGAAGAGCTTGGAGCGGAAGTCGGTGGTGATGCCGAAGGCGAAGACGTCCATGCTCAGGTCGTCCACCACGCGGGCCAGCTGCTCGATCTGCTCGGGCGCCAGGAACTGGGCCTCGTCCGCGATCACATAGTCCGCGCGGCCGCCCTGCGAGAGGTGCTCGACCACGTACGCGTACAGATCCTGGTCGTCCTCGACCTCCACCGCGTCCGTGACCAGGCCGAGCCGCGAGGAGAGCTTGCCCTCGCCCGCGCGGTCGTCCCGCGTGAAGATCATCCCCTGGAGGCCGCGCGCCGAGCGGTTGTGCTCGATCTGGAGGGCCAGCGTCGACTTCCCGCAGTCCATCGTTCCGGAGAAGAACACCAGCTCGGGCATGGGGAGTTGAGGACCTTTCGCAACAGACGTCAGGGAGTGTCGGGAGGGGGTCGGGAACAAGGCGGTCGGAACGAGGTGGGTCAGGAACGCACTTCGAGCAGGGGGACCAGCTGCTCCACCGGTGTCATCGAACCGTGGTTGCCGACCATCACCGACTCCTTCGGCTCCCGCTCGGAGGCGATGATCAGGACGTCGTCCCGGGCGGCCGCGACCACGTCGCCGATACGCCCGTACACCCGCTCGTCGACCTGCGGACCGAACCAGCCCGCCGCGATCGCCTCGTCCCGCGACGCCACCCAGAACTGCTCGCCGAGCACCTCGCGCCAGCAGGTCAGGACGTCCGCCTCGGCGCCCGGCACCGCGTAGACATGGCGCGCGCGGCCCTCGCCGCCGAGGAGGGCGACCCCGGCGCGCAGCTCCCAGTCCTCGTCGAAGTCGATGCGGTGCTGCTCGCCGAACGGGATGTCGATCATGCCGTGGTCGGCGGTGACATACAGGGCCGTGCGCTGCGGAAGCTGCTCCGCGAGGCGCTGGACCAGCCGGTCCACGTACATCAGCTGGCCGCGCCAGGGGTCGGAGTCGACGCCGAAGCGGTGGCCCTTGCCGTCCACCTCGGCGTAGTACGTGTAAACCAAGGAGCGGTCGCCCGCGGCCAGTTGCTCGGCGGCGAGGTCCATGCGCTCCTCGCCGCTCAGGCGCCCGTGGAACGTGCCGCCGCTCAGCGCGACCTGGGTGAGCGGGGTGTTCTGGAAGGTCGGGGAGGAGACCTGCGCGGTGTGCACACCGGCCGCGTCGGCCTGCTGGAAGACCGTGGGGTACGGCTGCCAGACGCGCGGCGACGTCCACGGATTCCAGCGGAGCTGGTTCATCAGCTCCGAGGTCGCCGGATTGCGCACGGTGTAGCCGGGCAGGCCATGGGCGCCGGGCGGCAGGCCCGTGCCGATGGAAGCGAGCGAGGTCGCGGTGGTCGCCGGGTAGCCCGCGGTGATCGGGCGGCCGGTGCCGCCGCGGGAGGTCCCGAGGAGCGAGGTCATGAACGGAGCCTCTTCGGGATGCGCCCTGAGCTGCTCCCAGCCGAGACCGTCGATCAGGAACACGCAGTTCCGGTCGGCCTCGGTCAGTTCCGGAATGGCGGCGGTCATCCCGGGGACCGCCATCCCCGCGGCGAGCGTGGGCAGCAGATCGGCGAGCGATCCGGCGCCGTACTCGGGTACGGGGGCGGAGTCGACGGCGAGCGGTTCCGGGTGGTCCCAGGCGGGCAGGACCATCAGCGCGCGACGTCCGCGGTCGCCTCGGAGAGGGACTGTGCGAACGCGAGAGCCTGGCGCACCGTCTCCGGGCCGTCCCCGGCCTCACTGACGCGCAGACTCAGGTCGTCCGCCGTGGAACTGCCCGTGTATCCGTGGTCCGCCTCGCAGTTGGGGTCGCCGCAGGCGGCGGGCTCCAGGTCGATGCGGGAGACCGCGCCCCAGCCGATGGTCAGGACGACCTCGCGGGGCAGCGTGCCCGGCGCGTACGACTCGGGGTTGGCGACGACCCTGCTGACCACGACCGACGAGATCCGGCCGATCTTCACCGACTCCGTCGACGTCGTGGCGTACGGCGTCGGTGAGGTGGTGTCCGCGTTCTGCTCATCGGTGTGGCTCACGATGAAACGGTTGCCCGTGAGCACCAGCACGGTCACGTGCCGGCGCACCTCGTTCGCGTCGAACGTCGTCTCCTGGTGGACCAGGTACGACCGGATGGGCTCGCCGCCGACCGCGGCCTCCACCGCCTCGGCCACGAGGGCCGGGTAGTAGCCGCTGCGCTCGATCGCCGCTCGCAGCCCCTGGGTCGTCGTACTGGTCTTGGCCATGACGTCCATCCTACGGGGGCGTACTGACTGCGAGGCACCGCTCGCGCTCTTGGGCGTGGACGGATCAGAAGGATCAGTAGGCCGGGAGCGTCCGCGGGCCGAGGTCGTCGCGGACGGGGGCGCGCGCCAGCCTGACGGTCGCGCCGAGGACGCTCAGGCCGTGCGGGGCGACGACGACGGGCTCCAGGGAGACGGCGACCACCTCGGGATGGTCGTCGACCAGCCGCGACACCCTCAGCATCAGCTCTTCGAGCGCGGCCGTGTCGACCGGCGCCGAGCCCCGCCAGCCGAAGAGGAGGGGCGCCGTCCGGATCGAACGGACGAGCGAGCTCGCGTCCCGGTCGGTGACCGGAACCAAGCGGTGCGCCGTGTCACCGAGCAGTTCGGAGGCGGCCCCGGCGAGTCCGAAGGAGAGCACCGCTCCGGCCGCCGGGTCGATCACCGCGCGCACGACCGTGTCGACACCGCGCGGCGCCATCGCCTGCACGACCGGGCGCAGCTCCTCGGGCTTGCCGAAGAGGTCGGTCAATTCGGCGTACGCGCGCCGCAGTTGCTCCTCGTCCGCCAGATCCAGACGTACGCCGCCCAGGTCGGCGCGGTGGCGCAGGTGCGGGGCGGTGGTCTTGAGGGCCACCGGGTAGCCGAGGGTGTGCGCGGCCGCGACGGCGTCGTCGGGGGTGGGTGCGGGCAGGGCACGGCGTACGTCGATGCCGTACCGCGCGAGCAGTTCGCCGGCGTCCTGCGGGCCGAGCGTCAGCCCCTGGCCGCGGGCGAGCAGCATGTCGATCTGCTCGGCGGTGCCCTTCTCGTCGATGTCCTCGAACTCGGGCACCTTGCCGGGCTCGGCGGCCTCGCGCCGCCACTGGGCGTACTTCACCGCTTCGGCGAGCGCGCGGACGGCACGCTCGGCGGCGGGGTAGGCGGGGATGAGGCGGGCTTCCTGCGGTGCGGCTTCCTCGGTGCGCAGGCGTTGCTCAAGGCGGAACGGGCGGGCACCGCTTGCGACGCCGGGTGCCGTTGCATCGGCCTGGGGTGCGGTGCTGGCGGCGGCGGAGAGTGCCTCCGCGAGTCCGCCGAGTTCCACGTGCACCACGAGCACGGGCTTCGCGGGGGCCGCGGCAGCGGCGGAACGGAGCGCTTCCGCGAGGGCCTCGTCGGCGACGGACGTCTCCCCCAGGGCGGGGATCGCGGTGACGACGACCGCGTCGCACGCGCCATCGGCCAGCGCCCGCGACACCGCCGTGTGGAAGTCCTCTGCCGAGGCCGCCGTCGTCAGGTCCAGCGGCGGCAGCGGCCGCAGCCCCTGGGCGAGGCACGCGTCGTAGGTGAGCAGGCCCAGTGACTCGGAGTTCCCCAGGATCGCCACGCGGGGCCCGGCGGGGAGCGGCTGGCGGGCCAGCAGCAGACCGGCGTCGACGAGTTCGGTGATGGTGTCCACCCGGATGACCCCGGCCTGCCGCAGCAGTGCCGAGACCGTCGCGTGCGGCAGGCGCGTGGCCCGTACGGCATGTCCCTGAGGGGCCGCTCCCCCGTGCCGTGCCCCCTGGACCACGACCAGCGGTTTCGCCGCCGCCGTCCGCCGGGCGAGGCGGGTGAACTTGCGCGGGTTGCCGATGGATTCGAGGTACATCAGTGCGACGTCGGTGTTCGGGTCGTCGTACCAGTACTGGACGACGTCGTTGCCCGACACGTCCGCCCGGTTCCCCGAGGAGACGAACGTCGACACACCGGTCACCCCGGTGACGCCGCCGCCGCGCCGGTGCAGCCGGGAGAGCAGTGCGATGCCGATCGCGCCGGACTGTGCGAAGAGGCCGATCCGTCCGGGGCGCGGCATCTCGGGCGCGAGGGAGGCGTTGAGCCGCACATCGGGGGAGGTGTTGATGACGCCGAAGGCGTTGGGGCCGATGATGCGCATGCCGTACGTACGGGCCTGGCGCACGAGTTCGCGCTGGCGTGCGAGCCCGGCGGGGCCGCTCTCGGCGTATCCGGCGGAGACGACCACGAGCCCCTGGACGCCGTGCTCACCGCACTCCGCGACGATCTCCGGCACGAACGGGGCGGGAACGGCGACGACGGCGAGGTCGACGGGCTCGGGGATGTCCCTGACGGTGCGGTACGCGGGGACGCCGTCGAGTTCCTTGTCCTGCAGGGCCTTGTTCACGGCGTACAGGCGGCCGGTGAAGCCGGCGTCCTTGAGGTTGCCGAGGACGCTGCGCCCCACCCCACCGGGCGTACGGCCCGCACCGATGACGGCGACCGAGCCGGGCGCGAGCAGCCGCTGCACGGACCGCGCCTCGGCACGCTGCTCCCGCGCGCGCTGCACGGCGAGCGACCGGTCGGTGGGCTCCAGGTCGAACTCCAGGCGGACGACGCCGTCCTCGAAGCTGCGCTTCTGCGTGTACCCGGCGTCCGTGAACACCTTGATCATCTTGTTGTTGGCGGGCAGCACCTCGGCGGCGAAGCGCCGGATCCCGCGTTCGCGCGCGACGGCCGCCACGTGTTCGAGCAGAGCCGAGGCGACACCGCGGCCCTGGTGCGCGTCCTGCACGAGGAAGGCGACCTCGGCCTCGTCGGCGGGCGAGGAGGCGGGCATGCCATCGGCGTCAATACGGTCGTAGCGTACGGTGGCGATGAACTCGCCGCCCACCGTGGCCGCGAGACCCACCCGGTCCACAAAGTCGTGGTGTGTGAAGCGGTGGACGTCCTTGGCGGACAGTCGTGGGTACGGCGCGAAGAAGCGGTAGTACTTCGACTCGTCGGACACCTGCTCGTAGAAGCTGACCAGGCGCTCGGCGTCGTCGACGGTGATGGGCCTGATGCGTGCGGTGCCGCCGTCGCGCAGCACCACGTCGGCCTCCCAGTGGGCGGGATACTCGTGCCGGTCCGACGAGGTCTGCATGGGCCCCAGAGTACGGCTCGCGTCCGACAACAGCGCGGGGCAGGCTATGGGGCAGCATGAGCGGCCGAAGGACGCAAGCCGGTCGGCGTCGGAATCCAGGGGCCGCTCCGGGCACGCTTCACCGTATGGGACAATGGTCTAGACAACCCTGAGACACCTGAAGGGCAGCATCACATGGCTGAGCGCCGCGTCAACGTCGGCTGGGCCGAGGGCCTCCATGCCCGCCCCGCCTCCATCTTCGTCCGGGCGACCACCGCTTCCGGGGTCCCCGTGACGATCGCCAAGGCCGACGGCAACCCCGTCAACGCGGCCTCCATGCTCGCGGTCCTCGGCCTGGGCGCCCAGGGCGGCGAGGAGATCGTCCTCGCGTCGGACGCCGAGGGCGCGGACGCCGCCCTCGACCGTCTGGCGAAGCTGGTCGCCGAGGGGCTCGAGGAGCTTCCCGAGACCGTCTGAGCGAATCGGACACCGTACGACGCGGCCGCGTCACCCCTTCCGGGTGGCGCGGCTTCGTCGTTTTTCAGGCACGGTGATACGCACGCACGACGGAATATCCGGCACCATCCCGCGCGCACATACCGCAGCACGGAAATAGCGCGCACGGAATTCCGGGCGCACTGGAATAAGGGCAGCGGAAATAGTGCACCGCCGAATATCCCTCTTTGTATACGGCGCTCCTGTTAATGACGCAGACCCGTCATGTTTACGGGAGGTTGCGAAGTCCTCACACGGTCCGGGCGATCTCCCGCACCGGGAAAGCGGAGCCGGTGCACGGCCGTGGCGCGTTCCGTGTGCAGCGCCGTGATCGTCCGGGCGCGCTCGCTGTCACCGCGCGCCACGGCGTCCACGATGGCGCCGTGCTCGGCCCAGGAGTCCGCGGGGGAGGCCTGCGCCTCGACCGCGTACATCCAGGCGATCTTGTGCCGCAGCTGGGCCAGCGTGGAGGTCAGCGCGGGGCTTCCGGAGGCCTGCGCGAGCGTCTCGTGGAACCAGCCGCCCAGGGAGCGCAGATCCTCGCTGTGCCCCCTCCTTGCCCGCTCCTGGCCCAGCCTGACCAGGCCTCGCAGCACCTTGAGGTGGGCCTCGGTGCGCCGCTGCGCGGCCCGGGCGGCACCGAGCGGCTCAAGGAGCATGCGCATCTCCAGCAGGTCGGAGGCCTCCTGCTCGGTGGGCTCCGCGACGCACGCGCCCGCGTGTCGGCGGGTGACGACGAACCCCTCGGCCTCCAGGGTGCGCAGGGCCTCGCGGACGGGAACGCGCGAGACTCCGTAGCGACGCGCGAGGAGTTCCTCGGTGAGCCGGCCGCCTCGCTCGTAGACACCCGCGACGATGTCGTCACGGATCGCCGTGCATACCGAGTGCGCCGGAATACGCATGACCGGACCTCCGCTTTAATCCCCGCGAAACGCCATCGATTGACGCTTGTTCAGTGACTCTATTGCAGACGGCGGGAATTTCCGACGGGAGCCCGGAATCCATGGATATTTTTTGGACAGACGGCCGTTCGAAGCGACGAAGCCCCGGCTCGGTGAGCCGGGGCTTCGGAAGCGGTGCGAAGTGCGGAGAAGCGGTGAAGCGGGTCGTCAGACGTTCACTCCGTGCGAGCGGAGGTAGGCGACGGGGTCGATGTCCGAGCCGTACTCCGGGGTCGTGCGGGCCTCGAAGTGGAGGTGCGGTCCGGTGGTGTTGCCGGTGGCACCCGAGAGGCCTATCTGCGCACCCGGGGTGACCGTCTGGCCCACGGAGACGCCGATGGACGACAGGTGGCCGTACTGGGTGTACGTGCCGTCGTTCATCTTGATGACCACGTTGTTGCCGTAGGCGCCGCCCCAGCCGGCCTCGACGACGGTGCCGGAGCCGACGGCGTGGACGGACGTGCCGGACGCGGCGTGGAAGTCGACGCCCGTGTGGCTGCCGGAGGACCACAGGCTGCCGCCGGTCTTGTAGCCGGTCGAGATGTACGAGCCGCCGATCGGCAGGACGAAGGTGTTCAGGCGCTTGCGCTCGGCGGCCCGGGCGGCGCGGGCCTTGGCCACGCGCTCCTCCTCGGCCTTCTCGGCGGCACGCTTCTTCGCGGCCTCCTGGGCCTTCTTCAGCGCGGCCGCCTCGTCGGCGGCGTGCTGCTGGGCCGCGGCCTGTGCGTCGATCTGGTCGGCGAGCGAGTCGCCGATGGTGATGGCCTTTGTCAGTCCGGTGTCCTCGACGGAGGTCTCCGCGGCGAAGGCAGGGGCGGCCAGGGTGCCGATGACACCGGTGGTGGTGAGTGCGGCGACGCCCACGGCATGCGTGGTCGTGCGCTTCACACGGCTCGGGCGACGGTGCTTCCCGGTGGCGCGGGTGAACGCCATGAAGTGGCTGGTCCTTTCCTTCCTTCTCGCCTACCGGGTTAGCTGACGGGTTCGGAGCAGGAAGGTCTCCTACGGACCCCCTTCGGGAAGGGCGTCCGATTCACCCCAGGGACTACGTATGGGTCCCCGGCTCCCCTGGCTCGCGCCGTACGGGGACTCGGCGATGACTGTCCGGTGCCGCGGACGCGGCGCACTGCCTGACGAACAGCCGGACCGACGCTAAAGGGGGCGTCTTTCAATCGACAAACGGATCACGCCTTTTGTAGCGCATGCCACAGGGCAGACAGGCAACCTCCCCATCAACTCCCCATCAATACGGACAATGGGGGCTCAGGCGACGCTTTCGCCGCCCGAGCCCCCAAAGGGTCACGCCGTTATGCCCGGTTCCCTCCCGCTTCCGACACTGCGGGATGCGGCCTCTACTCCGCGGGTACGACGCTCACTTCGCCGATGCCGAGGGCCTTGACGGGCTCCTTGATCTGCGCGGCGTCGCCGACCAGGACGGTCACCAGGCGGTCCACCGGGAAGGCGTTCACGGCGGCCGCGGTGGCCTCCACGGTGCCCGTCGCGGCGAGCTGCTGGTACAGCGTGGCCTGGAAGTCGTCCGGCAGGAACTGCTCGACCTGGTCGGCGAGCGTGCCCGCGACCGCCGCCGCGGTCTCGAACTTGAGGGGCGCGACGCCCACCAGGTTCTGTACGGCGACGTCCCGCTCGGCATCCGTCAGGCCTTCGGCCGCGAGGGTGCGCAGCACCTTCCAGAGGTCGTCGAGCGCGGGACCGGTGTTGGGCGTGTCGACGGAGCCACTGATGGCCAGCATCGCGGCGCCCGTGCCGTCGGCTGCGGAGCGCAGCACCTGACCGAACGCCCGTACACCGTAGGTGTATCCCTTTTCCTCCCGCAGGACGCGGTCCAGTCGGGAGGTGAGGGTGCCGCCGAGGCAGTACGTGCCGAGCACCTGGGCGGGCCAGACGCGATCGTGCCTGTCGGCGCCGATGCGGCCGATCAGCAGCTGCGTCTGGACGGCACCCGGGCGGTCCACGATGATCACGCGGCCGGTGTCGTCGGCGGTCACCGGCGGTACGGGACGCGGCTCGGCGGACGAGCCGGTCCAGGAGCCGAGGGTTTCCGCGAGCAGCGCGTCGAGGTCCGTGCCCGTGAGGTCGCCGACGACCACGGCGGTGGCCGTGGCGGGGCGTACGTGCCTCTCGTAGAAGGCGCGTACGGCCGCCGAGTCGATGCTCTGGACGGTCTCCTCGGTGCCCTGGCGCGGGCGCGACATGCGTGCGGTCGCCGGGAACAGCTCCTTGGAGAGTTCCCTGGCGGCGCGGCGGGCCGGGTTGGCGGTCTCGTGCGGGATCTCGTCGAGCCGGTTGCGCACCAGCCGCTCGATCTCGCTGTCGGCGAACGCCGGTGCCCTGAGGGCGTCGGCGACCAGCCCGAGGGCCTTCGGGAGGCGCGAGACGGGGACTTCGAGCGACAGACGTACGCCGGGGTGGTCCGCGTGCGCGTCGAGCGTGGCGCCGCAGCGCTCCAGCTCGGCGGCGAACTCCTCGGCGGAGTATTTGTCGGTGCCCTCGGAGAAGGCGCGCGCCATGATCGTGGCGACGCCGTCGAGGCCTTCGGGTTCGGCGTCCAGCGGCGCGTCGAGGATCACCTCGACGGCGACGACCTGCTGACCGGGGCGGTGGCAGCGCAGCACGGTCAGACCGTTGCCGAGCGTGCCGCGCTCGGGGGCGGGGAAGGCCCAGGGCTTGGGCTCGCCGGCCTGTGGCTGGGGGTGGAAGTCCATCGTGGCGAGCTCGGTCACTTCGCCGCCTCCTCGTCGGTGTCTTCAGCGGCGTCGGTGTCCTCGGCGACGAGCGGCTCGTAGACGAGCACCGCGCGGTTGTCCGGGCGCAGGCGCGCCTTGGCGGCCTCCTGGACCTCCTCGGCGGTGACGTCGAGAACGCGCTGTACGGCGGTCAGGGCGAGCTGCGGGTCGCCGAACAGGACGGCGTACCGGCACAGTTCGTCGGCGCGGCCCGCGACCGTACCGAGCCGGTCCAGCCACTCGCGCTCCAACTGGGCCTGAGCCCGCTCCATTTCCTCGGCCGTGGGGCCCTCCTCGGCGAACCGGGCGAGCTCCTCGTCGACGGCGGCCTCGATGACCGGGACCTCCACGTCGCCGGACGTCTTCACGTCGAGCCATCCCAGGGAGGGCGCTCCGGCCAGGCGCAGCAGCCCGAAACCGGCGGCGACGGCGGTGCGGTCACGGCGTACGAGCCGGTTGTACAGGCGGGAGGACTCGCCGCCGCCGAGCACGGTCAGCGCCAGGTCGGCCGCGTCGCACGCGCGCGTGCCGTCCTCCGGGAGCCGGTAGGCGGCCATCAGGGCGCGCGCCGGGACCTCTTCCACGACGACCTCGCGCAGCTGCTCGCCGATGGTGTCCGGCAGGGCTCCGGTGCGCGGGGCGGGCTTGCCGTCGTGCCCGGGGATCGAGCCGAAGTACCTCTCGACCCAGGCGAGCGTCTGCTCGGGGTCGATGTCGCCGACGACCGACAGCACGGCGTTGTTGGGCGCGTAGTAGGTGCGGAAGAAGGCGCGGGCGTCCTCCAGGGTGGCCGCGTCCAGGTCCGCCATCGACCCGATCGGGGTGTGGTGGTAGGGGTGGCCCTCCGGGTAGGCGAGCCCGGTCAGCTTCTCGAACGCCGTCCCGTAGGGGACGTTGTCGTAGCGCTGACGGCGCTCGTTCTTGACGACGTCCCGCTGGTTCTCCATGGACTCGTCGTCGAGCGCGGCGAGCAGCGAACCCATGCGGTCGGACTCCAGCCAGAGCGCGAGCTCCAGCTGGTGGGTGGGCATGGTCTCGAAGTAGTTCGTGCGCTCGAAGCTCGTCGTGCCGTTCAGCGAACCGCCCGCGCCCTGGACGAGTTCGAAGTGACCGTTGCCGTGCACCTGCTTCGAGCCCTGGAACATCAGGTGCTCGAAGAGGTGGGCCAGGCCGGTCAGGCCCTTGACCTCGTGACGGGAGCCGACGTCGTACCAGAGGCACACCGCAGCGACCGGGGTCAGGTGGTCCTCGGAGAGCACCACGCGCAGGCCATTGGCCAGACGGTGCTCGGTCGCTGTCAGGCCGCCGGAGCCTGCCTCAGCTGTGGCCGTGTGACCCATGGGCATGTACGTCCCTTCGATCGCGGAAAACTGCAGAATCCCTGCCGGTCCTGCCACTGTATGCAAGCGTGCGGACCCCTGGCGAAGTTCCCGCCCCGCGTACGCCCACAGCGAGACTCGCGTCCGGACGGAGCGGGTTCCCGTTCGCTCACGGCTTGGCTCGGAGCGAGCCGAAACGTGCTCCGCGGGGCCCGAACGGACGGGTCGCGGTCGGCGTTGTCAGTGGCGCGGTCCACAATGGTCCGCGTCAGATCCCGTTCATGCCCCGGCAGAGACTGTGAAGGAGCCGCAGCAGCGATGGCCCGCCGCAGCACGAAGACCCCGCCGCCCGACGACTCGTACGAGGAGAAGATCCTCGACATCGACGTCGTGGACGAGATGCAGGGCTCCTTCCTCGAATACGCGTACTCGGTCATCTACTCGCGAGCCCTGCCGGACGCCCGCGACGGGCTCAAGCCCGTCCACCGCCGCATCGTCTACCAGATGAACGAGATGGGCCTGCGCCCCGACCGCGGCTATGTGAAGTGCGCCCGCGTCGTCGGCGAGGTCATGGGTAAGCTCCACCCGCACGGCGACGCGTCGATCTACGACGCGCTGGTGCGCCTGGCCCAGCCCTTCTCGATGCGCCTGCCACTGGTCGACGGCCACGGCAACTTCGGCTCGCTCGGCAACGACGACCCGCCGGCCGCCATGCGGTACACCGAGGCCCGGATGGCCGACGCGACGTCCCTGATGACCGAGTCCATCGACGAGGACACGGTCGACTTCTCGCCCAACTACGACGGCCAGGAACAGGAGCCGGTGGCGCTGCCGGCCGCGTTCCCGAACCTCCTGGTGAACGGCTCGTCGGGCATCGCCGTCGGCATGGCCACGAACATGCCGCCGCACAACCTCGGCGAGGTCATCGCCGCCGCCCGGCACCTGATCCGCTACCCGAACGCGGACCTGGAAACGCTGATGCGGCACGTCCCGGGCCCCGACCTGCCCACGGGCGGCCGGATCGTCGGCCTCTCCGGAATCCGCGACGCGTACGAGACGGGCCGCGGCACCTTCAAGATCCGCGCCACCGTGTCGGTGGACAACGTGACGGCGCGCCGCAAGGGCCTGATCGTCACCGAACTGCCCTTCTCCGTCGGCCCGGAGAAGGTGATCGCCAAGATCAAGGACCTGGTCGGGGCGAAGAAGCTGCAGGGCATCGCCGACGTCAAGGACCTCACGGACCGCGAGCACGGCCTGCGCCTGGTCATCGAGATCAAGAACGGCTTCGTGCCGGAAGCAGTCCTGGAACAGCTCTACAAGCTGACGCCGATGGAGGAGTCCTTCGGCATCAACAACGTGGCGCTGGTCGACGGCCAGCCGCTCACGCTGGGCCTCAGGGAGCTCCTGGAGGTCTATCTCGACCACCGCTTCGAGGTCGTACGGCGGCGGTCGGAGTTCCGGCGCGGCAAGAAGCGCGACCGGCTGCACCTGGTCGAGGGCCTCCTGGTCGCCCTGCTGGACATCGACGAGGTCATCCGCCTCATCCGCTCCAGCGACAACTCGGCGCAGGCGAAGGAACGTCTGATCGAGCACTTCTCGCTGAGCGAGATCCAGACGCAGTACATCCTGGACACGCCGCTGCGCCGCCTGACCAGGTTCGACCGCATCGAGCTGGAGTCCGAGCGCGACCGGCTCAACGGCGAGATCGACGAGCTGACCGGCATCCTCGATTCCGACTCCGAGCTGCGCAAGCTGGTCTCCAACGAACTGGCCGCGGTCGCCAAGAAGTTCGGCACGGACCGACGCACGGTGCTCCTGGAGTCCGCGGGCACACCCGTGACGTCCGTTCCGCTTCAGGTGGCGGACGACCCGTGCCGGGTGCTCCTGTCGTCGACGGCGCTGCTGGCGCGTACAGCCAACGGCGACCCCTTCGGGGAGGACGAGGACGCCAAGCGCACCAAGCACGACCTGATCGTCTCCGCGGTGCCCGCGACGGCCCGCGGCGAGATCGGCGCCGTCACCTCCACGGGCCGGCTGCTGCGCCTCAACGTCATCGACCTGCCGCAGCTGCCGGAGACGGCCTCGGCGCCCAACCTCTCCGGGGGCGCGCCGATTTCGGAGTTCCTGTCCTCCTTGGAGGCGGACGAGACGGTGGTCTGTCTGACGACCCTCGACGAGTCCTCGCCGGGTCTGGCACTGGGCACCGAGCAGGGCGTCGTCAAGCGCGTGGTCCCCGACTACCCCTCGAACAGGGAGGAGTTGGAGGTCATCACCCTCAAGGACGGCGACAGAATCGTCGGCGCGGTCGAGCTGCGCACCGGCGAGGAGGATCTCGTCTTCATCACCGATGACGCCCAGCTGCTGCGCTACCAGGCCTCTCAGGTGCGCCCGCAGGGCCGCCCGGCCGGTGGCATGGCGGGCATCAAGCTCACCGACGGCGCCAAGGTGATCTCCTTCACGGCGGTCGACCCCGCGGTGGAGGCGGTGGTGTTCACGGTGGCGGGCTCGCGCGGCACGCTGGACGACTCGGTCCAGACGACGGCCAAGCTCACCCCGTTCGACCAGTACCCCCGCAAGGGCCGTGCCACCGGCGGTGTGCGCTGCCAGCGGTTCCTGAAGGGCGAGGACTGTCTGTCGCTAGGCTGGGCCGGTCCCGTGCCGGCGCGGGCCGCGCAGCGCAACGGCACACCGGCCGAGCTGCCCGAGATGGACCCGCGTCGCGACGGCTCGGGCGTGTCCCTGGCGAAGACGGTGGCGGTGGTGGCCGGGCCGCTGTAGCCCCGGCCGCCCGTCAGGCTTCCGGCTCGGGCTCCGCCGCGTGCTCCTGCACATAGCGCAGGACGCCCCACATGCTGTGCTCGTCGGCGTGTGGGGCGTCGTCCTTGCACGCCTCCAGCTCCTTGCCGAGAGCGGTGGTGTCGATGCCGGACCCGATGAGGACGAGCTGCGTGAGCCGCTCCTCGTCGGCGCCCCAGGGCTCCGGGTAGAAGCGCAGGAACCGCCCGACGGCATGCACGGCGTACCGGTTGCCGCGGTCGTGGGCGCCGAAGTCGACGTACCCCTTGATCCGGTAGAGCCCCTCCGGCCTGCTGTCGAGGAAGTCCATCAACCGCCGCGGGGCGAGGGGGGCTTCGGAGGTGAAGGAGAGGGATTCGTAGGCGGAGTGCAGGTGACCATGGTGGGCGCGGTGGCCCCGGTCATCGCTCGCCTCGTGCCGGTGCAGGTCGTCGAAGGACAACTGCCCGACGCGCTCCTCGCTCGGCCTGCAGTCGAACAGGAGCTCGGGGTCGATGCGGCCGTAGGCGGCGGGCACGACAGCGGCGCGGTCGACGAGATCGCGGACCACGCGAAGCACGCGCTCACCGTCGGCCGCCCGGTCGGCCTTGTTGACGACGACGAGGTCGGCCAGGCCCAGGTGCCGGTCGATCTCCGGATGCTTCTCACGCGTGGCGTCGAACTCGGCCGCGTCGACGACCTCGACGAGACCTCCGTACACGATCCGCGGGTTCTCACTGGCCAGCACCATGCACACCAGCTCCTGCGGCTCCGCCAGCCCGCTGGCCTCGATGACGATGACGTCCATGCCGGCGGAGGGGTGGGCCAGCCGCTCCAGATAGACGTCGAGCTCACTCGCGTCGACGGCGCAGCACAGGCATCCGTTGCCGAGCGAGACGGTGGAGTCCCCCAGCGCGCCCGCCACCGCCATGGCGTCGATCTCGATGGCCCCGAAGTCGTTGACGACGGCCCCGATCCTGCTGCCTCCGCTGCGGTGCAGCAGATGGTTGAGCAGGGTGGTCTTGCCGGAGCCCAGGAATCCGGCAAGGACGACGACCGGGATCTGCTGCGGACCGGACCGACCGGGCGCACCGGGCTGACTACTCAACGAGCGACCTCTTTCCCACCGACGCGTACACCGGCTCGTGACCGGCTCGTGCACGAGGGCGGCGCAGGGACCGGCGCTCGTACGAGGAATGAATGCCGACCCAGGATACGAGCGGAAACGAACGCAGCTAAGTGAACGATTGTTAGCGGCGCTCGCGGGGCACACGTACGGCATGGCGCCGGGAAACGCGACCCGCACTTCCCTCCGTGCGCCTCCTCTCCGCCTCCCTGCCGATCAGAGCCGCTCGGCAAGACTGGGAGGCGGCAAGCGCGCCGCCCACCGCTCGCCGGTCCGCTCCCTGTCGCCCCGCACCCGACGACCGGCGGACGGTCGCCTGATTCGGGGGTTGACATGGTCACACAGAACTTTGGAGTACGGGGGTGGGGTTCCGCGGCCACCGCGGGCCTCGCCTTCGCCGCGGGGGCGCTTGCGGCGCTGGCCGCCCAGCAACTCCGCTACGAGGAACGACGTCTGCGCGCCGAGCGGAGCGACAGCCGACAGGCGATGCTCACCGAGCAGCAACGCATGCAGTTCTACCTTCTGAGCAAGGCCATGGACGACCCCGACCTGGCCTCCGTCTACAGCACCGTTCAGGTCGAGTCCCCCACCCAGCGGCGGCAGTACCTGTTCGCGCACGCGATGTACACCAACGCGCTGCTCGCCTACCGCGTCGGGGTCGTCAACTGGGAGGAGCTGCACGGGCATCTCCGCGTCATCTGCCGCAACGACCTCTTTCGCGACTACTGGCACGCCCATCATGAGCATCGCGCCAGCCTGGAGGACGCCTCCCAAGAAGCTCGCGTCGGCCGAATGGTGGACGGACTCATCCACGACCTGGACGAGGCCGACACCGACGAATGGTGGGTGGTCGGTGAACCACCCACCGAGGAGGAGTAGTTGAGCCGACCGGGCCGTAGTTCCGGGCGGCCGACGACGGCGAGCCGTCCCAACCGTCGGCCTTTGCCCATTGCAACACCATGCGTAACAGCGAGCCTGTCACGATCGGTAACAGACTGCCGATAACCTGTCCCCTGCCCTCTCGGGCTCCACCTTTCTGACCCCGCCCTCGGTCTTTCGGACACGAGGACGCCGGGGTCTTCCACGTCTAGACACGAGGACAGGGAACTTGAAGATCGTGCGTCGCATCGGTGCGTCCCCACGTGAAAGAGGCAGTCTGTCCGGCGACACCTGCCCGGACATCTTCGAGCTCAGCGACGGCAACTTCGCCGTGATCGGCAGCGACGCAACAGCTGCGCTCGACAGCGAGCTTCCTGCCGATGCGGCGCGCGCAGACTATGAACGCATCGTCATCATCAGCCGCGAGACTCTCATCCGGGCCAAGGTCGATATCCCTGACGTCTGAGTGACACGTCGACCTCTGATCCGCCAGAACCGTAGACAAGCCGAGGGGCGATAGACCTCAGCGCCACGCGGCACAGCCTCCGGACCTCCACCAACCACAGGAGCCGGAGCCGACTCGACAGGTCGACCAGGCCGACACCGAGTGCACTTCCGGGTCCGACACCAGACCGGTGCCGGACCTCACGCATGTCAGGCCACCCGCGGCACCGCCACCGGCGGAACCGGTCCCACATACCGTGCCGCCGGGCGGATGATCTTCGAGTCCTCCGCCTGTTCCAGGATGTTGGCGCTCCAGCCGACGACGCGGGCGGCGGCGAAGGTGGGGGTGAACATCTCGCGGGGGAGGCCGCACAGCTCCATGACCACACCGGCGTAGAACTCCACGTTCGTGTGAAGCTCACGGCCGGGCTTGAGCTCGGCCAGGATGGCCTCGACCCGGCGCTCGACCTCGACGGCGAAGTCCACCAGGGGCCCGCCGAACTGCTGGGCGATACCGCGGAGCATGTGGGAGCGAGGGTCCTCGGTGCGGTAGACGGGGTGCCCGAAGCCCATGATGCGGTCACCGGCGAGGACGCGTTCGCGGATCCACGGGTCGATGCGGTCGGGGGTGCCGATCGCATCGAGCGTGTCCAGGGCCCGGCTCGGCGCGCCGCCATGGAGCGGGCCCGAGAGGGCCCCCACCGCTCCCACGAGACAGGCCGCCACATCCGCCCCCGTGGACGCGATCACCCGCGCCGTGAAGGTTGACGCATTGAATCCGTGGTCAATGGTTGAGATGAGGTACTGCTCGACAGCCCTCGCCCGATCAATGTCCGGCTCCGAACCCGTCAGCATGTAGAGGTAGTTCGCCGCGTACGAGAGGTCGTCACGCGGCTCGACCGGATCAAGACCCCGCCCGAGTCGGTACAGCGCGGTGAGCAGTGTAGGTACGGCCGCGGCCGCCGCGAGGGTGTCCGCGCGCCGCCGCTCGGCGTCGAGGTCGTACACCGGCCGGAACCCCAGGCATCCGCCGAGCAGCGACAACGCCGTGCGCAGACCGGCCAGTGGACCCGATTTCCCACTCGCCGCCGCGATCGCGGGCAGCGCGGCGGCCACCTCGTCGGGCAGCCGGCGCAGCGCCACGGTTTCCGCGACGAAGGCCGCACGCCCGGCCGCGTCCGGCAGTTCGCCGTGGATCATCAGGTGCCAGACGTCCTCGAACCCGCGGGTCTGCGCGAGTTCCACGGCCGAGTACTGGCGGTAGTGGTAGAAGCCCTCCAGTCCCCTGACGTCACCCAGTCGGGTGTCGGTGACGACGACGCCCGCGAGTCCTCGCGGCACGTCGACCGGAGTGAAAGGCGCTGCGGCTGCCCGGTTGATCGGCATGTTTCCTCCCTGGACTTGATTCGACTGTCCATGCTTGACTAAGTTTCTGTCAATATTGATTGAATCAATATATTGCTGGACCGACCGGACCGGCTGTGCAAACGGAATACGGTGACACCCATGAGGGATCAAGATCCGGCAGCAGCCCCGGGGCCCGAGGGCCGACGCCTGAGCACCAAGGAGACCGCCGACCTCCTCGGCGTGAAGCCCGAAACGGTGTACGCGTACGTGAGCCGCGGCCAGCTCGGCAGCCGACGCATGCCGGGCGGCCGCGGAAGCACCTTCGACGCCAAGGAGGTCGAGGCGCTCTCCCGCCGCAACCGGAGAGAGAGCAGCGGCACTTCGACCGGCGGCGGTGACCTTTCGGTCCGCACGCGCATCACCCTGATCGACAAGGACCGGTACTACTTCCGTGGCGTCGACGCGGCCGAGCTGGCGGCCCGTCACTCCTACGAAGAGGTCGCCGAGTGGCTGTGGACCGGTCGGCTGCGCCCCGGCGTCGCCTTCACCGCCCCGGAGGCCTCCGTCGCCGTCGCCCGCCGCGCGGTCGACTCGCTGCCCGAGCACAGCGGCCCGACGGACCGGCTGCGCGTCGCGGCCATCGCCGCCGCGGCCGCCGACCCGCTGCGCTTCGACCTCTCCGAGGACGCGGTCCTCGGCACCGCGCGCACGCTCATCCCCACCCTCGTCGCCGCGCTCCCCCCGCTGCGGCACGTAACGCACGACGAGGGTCCGCTGGCCAACCGCCTGTGGAGGCGGCTCAGCGGCCGGCCGGCCGACGAGGCGTCCCTGCGCGTACTGGACACGGCTCTCGCGCTGCTCGTCGACCACGACCTGGCCGCCTCGACCCTCGCGGTCCGGGTCGCGGCCTCGGCCCGGGCGCACCCCTACGCCGCCGTGTCGGCGGGCCTCGGCGTGCTCGAAGGCCCCCTGCACGGAGCGGCCAGCGGCCTCGCGCACCGGATGCTCCTCGACGTCCTGGACCAGGGCACGGCGGCCCCCGTCGTCGCGGACGAGCTGCGCGCCGGGCGCCGTATCCCCGGACTCGGCCACCGCCTCTACCCGGGCGAGGACCCCCGCGCGCGTGCCCTGTTCACCCTCCTGGAGGACATCCCGCACGCGGCGCCCGCCCTGGCCGCGGCCCGCGACATCGTGGCCACCACCGCCCGCCACACACCCCTGCATGCCAACGTCGACCTGGCCCTGGCCGTCCTCACGGCCTCCTCGGGCATGTCCGCCGCAGCGGGAGAGACGGTCTTCGCCATCGCCCGAACGGCGGGCTGGATCGCCCATACGCTGGAGGAATACGGGGAGCGCCCGCTGCGCATGCGCCCGAGTGGGCACTACGTGGGGGCGCGACCACCACAACCAATGCCCCGGTAAGCAATCCACGCCCCGGTCGCGCATCGAGTGCGCCCCTGTGCGCCCCCTCTGCGCGGCTGGAAGTCACCCCGACCCGAGTCAGGTTAGGCTCACCTGTGTGAGTACGTGCTCGACCGCGTCCCGGCATCTCGACGAGCCTCTTGCGGGGACGGCGGCCACCGCGAGGACATGGCTGCTGCTGGAGCAGCCCGGGCCCTGGGGTGCCAAGGCGCTCACTTCGAGCCACCTGGACCCCTCGGTCGGCCGCGCCCTCGAAGCGGCCGCCGAGGGCACCGGCGTACGGGTCGCGCTCATCCGCCGCCCCGGCCGGCATGCCGACTGCGGGACGCCCGAGGAGCGCCGGGTGTACCTGGCCCACACAAATCCCGGAAACGTGTGGCTGCACAGCGCCATGACCTGCGACCCGGAGCAACTGCGCGCTCTCGACTTCGCCGCGCTCGGCCAGGGCGATCCGCGCACCTTCGACACGGCGCTCGGGGGCGGGGCCCACACCGGCGACCCGCTCGCCCTCGTGTGCACCAACGGAAAACGCGACCGCTGCTGCGCGCTGCTCGGCCGGCCTCTCGCCGCCGAACTGGCCGCCTCCGGTGTGGAAGGCGTCTGGGAGGTCACCCATCTCGGCGGCCACCGCTTCTCGCCGACCGTGCTCGTCCTGCCGTACGGATACGCGTACGGCAGGGCGGAGGCCCACGCCGTCAAGGAGATCCTGCAGGGCGTCCGGGAGGGGCGTGTCGTGACCGAGGGCTGCCGCGGCGGGTCCGCCTGGGAGCGCCCCGGGCAGGCGGCCGAGCTGGCCGTGCGCAGGGCCTCGGGCGAGCACTCCGCGGATGTCCTGACCGTCGTCCGCACGGACGGCGCCGCGCCGCGCTGGGAGGTGACCGTCGCTCATGCCGACGGCCGCCTGTGGCGTGTGACCGTCGCGCAGGGCGCCTCACTGCCGCAGCGACCGGAGAGCTGCGGTTCCGTACTGGGTTCGCCCGCCCGCATGGACGTGGAGGCCCTGCGGGAGCTGCCTCGGGCGGAGATCCCTCTGCGCCGCTGAGCAGCGCGCCTGCATCCGGCGCCCGGGAGATCCACACCACACTTTCTTCGGCGTGGCCCGTCCGCACCCGTACCGTCATGGGTATGAGCCCCACTCCCCCCGCACGACGACTGCGCCTGGGTCTGCCGCGGCGGGTGTTCTCGCAGGTGCTGCTGATGCAGGTGGCGATCGCCGCCGGGGTCGCCGTACTCGCGACCGGGCTGTTCCTCGCGCCGCTGAGCAACCAGCTGGACGACCAGGCCATGCGCCGTGCGCTCGCGATCGCGCAGACCACCTCGGCCCAGCCGCAGATCGCCGAGGATCTGCTGACGACGCTGCCGTCCGCGAACGGCCCCGTGCAGGCCGAGGCGGAGGACATCCGCAAGGCCACCGACGCCGAGTACATCGTGGTGATGAACATGCACGGCGTGCGCTGGTCGCACACCGACCCCACGGAGATCGGCGGGATCGTCTCGACCAGCCCCGAGCGCGCCCTCGCCGGCAAGGAGGTCATGGAGATCGACACCGGCACCCTGGGGCGCTCGGCCCGCGGGAAGGTGCCGCTGCGGGACGCCCATGGCGACATCATCGGCGCGGTCTCGGTCGGCATCGAGTACAACAGCGTGCGGGCCCGGCTGCTGCACGCGATCCCCGGCCTGCTCGCGTACGCCGGCGCCGCCCTCGCGATCGGAGCGCTGGCCGCCTATGTCATCTCCCGGCGGGTGCAGCGGCAGACCCGTGACCTCGCCTTCTCGGACATCTCGGCCCTTCTCGCGGAGCGCGAGGCGATGCTGCACGGCATCCGGGAGGGCGTCGTCGCCCTGGACCGCGCGGGCCGTGTGCGGCTGCTCAACGACGAGGCGCAGCGGCTGCTCGGCCTCGGCGCCGAGGCCATCGGACAGCCGCTCGACGACGCCCTCGGAGCGGGTCGTACGACCGATGTGCTGGCCGGCCGCGTCACCGGCACCGATCTGCTCACGGTGCGCGGGCAGCGCGTCCTGGTCGCCAACCGGATGCCCACCGACGACGGCGGGGCGGTGGCCACCCTGCGCGACCGCACCGAGCTGGAGCAGCTCGGCCGCGAGCTGGACTCCACCCGCGGTCTGATCGACGCGCTGCGCGCCCAGGACCACGAGCACGCCAACCGGATGCACACGCTCCTGGGGTTCCTCGAACTGGAGATGTACGACGACGCCGTGGAGTTCGTCGGTGAAGTGGTGGGCGACCACAGGGCCACGGCGGAGCAGGTCACCGAGAAGATCCACGATCCCCTGCTCGCCGCCCTGCTGGTCGGGAAGGCCACCGTCGCGGCCGAGCGCGGCGTGGCGCTGTGGATCTCGGACACGACGCGGATGCCCGACCGGCTGATCGACCCGAGAGGCCTTGTCACCGTCGTCGGCAACCTGGTCGACAACGCGCTCGACGCCGTCGCAGGCACCCCCCACGCGCGCGTGGAGGTCGAGTTGCGCGCCGAGGGGCGTACCGCCGTGCTGCGGGTGCGGGACACCGGGCCCGGGGTTCCCGCGGAACAGCGGGAGTTGATCTTCACGGACGGCTGGTCCACCAAGAAGCCGCCGGCACACGGCAAGCGCGGTCTCGGGCTTCCCCTGGTGCGCCGGCTCGCCGAGCGGCAGGGCGGCAGCGCGCGGGTGGCCGAAGCGGTCGGCGGGGGCGCGGAGTTCACCGTCGTACTGCCGGAGGCGCTCACGGAGCCCGGCCTCGCGCCGGAGACGGGTGTGCCGGAGTCGAGGGTGCCGGAGGCGGGCACTGCCATGGAGAGCGCGGGTACGGCTGTCAACGAGGAGTCGCGATGATCGAGGTCCTGGTCGTGGACGACGACACCCGGGTCGCACGGGTCAACGCCGCCTACGTCGAGAAGGTGCCGGGCTTCCATGTCGCGGGCGAGGCACACACCGCAGCCGAGGCGTTGCGTCTGCTGGAGTCGCTGCCCCACGTGGATCTCGTCCTCATGGACCACTACCTGCCGGACGAAACGGGCCTCGCCGTCGTCCAGGAGATGCGCAGGCGCGGCCACCAGACCGACGTGATCATGGTGACCGCGGCCCGGGACATCTCGACCGTCCAGGCGGCGATGCGGCACGGCGCGCTGCAGTACCTGGTCAAGCCGTTCGCCTTCGCCGGCCTGCGCGCCAAGCTGGCGGCGTACGCGGATCTGCGCCGCACCCTCGACGGCGGCGGCGAGGCCGAACAGGCCGAGGTGGACCGCATCTTCGGCGCCCTGTCCGCGGGCGCGGAGCCGGACCTGCCCAAGGGGCACTCCCCCAGCACCGTGGAGCTCGTGCGCCGCGCCCTGGTGGACGCCCAGGGGGCGCTGTCCGCCCAGGAGGTCGCCGAGCAGACAGGACTGAGCCGGCAGACCGCCCAGCGCTATCTGAAGCTCCTGGAGCGCACGGGGCGAGCCAGGCTCACGCTCAAATACGGCGACGCGGGCCGCCCGGAGCACCGCTACGTCTGGGCGACCCGCGCCTGAGGGCGCGGCCGGAAGGGGAAGACGGCCGCGCCCCGACCGTCGTACGGCTGTCAGGGGAGTCCAGCCGTACGCGGTGTCGGTCGGCCCGTGCCGGGGCGCTGCGCTCAGCCGGTGGCGTTCTTCACGAACTCCGTGGTGTACGTCTTGCTGAGGTCGACATCGGCGTTCTTGATGTTGGGGTTGAACGCCTTGAGGACCTTCTCGACGGTCTCGGGGCCGTCCTTGGGCATGACGCCGTCCCTGGTGAACATCGGCAGGGTGCTCTTGATCGCACCGGCGTAGATGATCTTGTTGCCCTGCGAGTAGTCGGCGGGCATCTTGGCCGCTATCTCGTAAGCGCTGTGCGTGGACATCCACTTGAGGGTCTTCACGAAGGCGTTGGCCAACTTCTGGACCGTCTTCTTGTGGCCGTTCACCCAGTCCGTCTGCATGTAGAGGCTGGAGGAGGGGTACGGCCCGCCGAGCGCCGCCTGTGAGCCCTCCGGCGTCCGCATGTCGATGAGGACGTCACCCAGGCTCTTGTCCAGGACCGTGGCGACGGTCGGGTCCGTCGTCATGCCGCCGTCGATGGCGCCCTGCTGGAGGGCGGAGATGAACGTCGGCCCGGCGCCCACGGCGACCGGCGTGAACTCGCTGATCTTCACACCGTTCTTGACGGCGAGGTACTTGGTGAGGAAGTCGGTGGAGGAGCCGAGTCCGGT
Organism: Streptomyces sp. NPDC005485; assembly: GCF_040606085.1. Taxonomy (NCBI): domain Bacteria; kingdom Bacillati; phylum Actinomycetota; class Actinomycetes; order Kitasatosporales; family Streptomycetaceae; genus Streptomyces; species Streptomyces sp. NPDC005485. The sequence goes on from NZ_JBEXDZ010000023.1 coordinate 35,550, forward strand.
GATGCCCAGCTTCTTGCCCTTGAAGTCCTTGGGCGACTTGATGTCGTCCAGTCGCTTCTTGGAGATGACCTCGACCTCGCCGGGCGCATGCGAGAACTGCACGACGGACTCCACGTGCTTGCCCTTGGTCTGCAGGTCGAGCGTGTGGTCGTAGAAGCCGACCGCTCCTTGGACCTGGCCCGAGACGAGCGCGGTCTCGGCCTGCACTCCGGCCGGCTCGCTGAGCAGTTGGACATCCAAACCCTCGTCGTTGAAGTAGCCGAGGCGCTGGGTGAGCATCGCCGGGAGGTAGATGACCTTGTCCAGGCCGCCGACCATGATCTTGACGTGCTCGCCCTTGCCGCTTCCTCCGGAGTCGGCCGTGGAACCCGCGGCGTCGTTGGCACAGGCGGTGAGCGAGGAGAGGGCGAGCAGACCGGCGGCTGCCAGGGCTGAGTATCTGGCGGTCTTGCGCATGGCGGTTCACGTCCTTGTGAGAGGGCAGTGCGGGAAGCTGGCGGGCGCCTTCGAAGAGGGCGCTGCGGGAAAGGGCACTTCTGGGAGGTGTCTTGGAACCGGTTCCTGAAGCGCCTTGAAACCGGTTCCTCCGGAAGGCGTTCGGCGAATGGTGATCCCGGGGAGAGGGATCAGCGGTCCGAGTCCGACGTCTTCCACCGGAAGATGCGGCGCTCGAAGAAGGTGAGCAGTCCCTCCGCGAGCAGGGCGACAGCCGCGAGGATGACCATGGCGGCGTACACACCGGCCGCGTTGAAGGTGCCCTGCGACTGGGCGACGAGCAGGCCGATGCCCTTGGTGGCGCCGATGTACTCGCCGACGATGGCGCCGATCAGCGCGAACCCGAAGCTGACGTGGAGGCTGGTGAAGATCCACGAGGTCGCGGACGGAATGACGACCTGGAGCGTCACCCGGCGGTCGCTCGCCCCCAGAATCCGGGCGTTGGCGACCAGGTTGCGATCAACCTCCCGGGCGCCCTGGAACGCGTTGAAGAAGACCGGGAAGAACACCAGGACCACGGCCGACGCGACCTTGGAGGCCGGTCCGAGGCCGAACCAGATCACGAAGATCGGCGCGAGGACGATCCTGGGAATGGAGTTGAGCACCTTGATGTATGGACCAAGGACATCGGCGAGGAAGGCGATACGCCCCAGGGCGATACCGAAGACGACACCGGTCACCACCCCGATGATCCAGCCGAGCAGCGCCTCGTGAAGCGTGTACCAGATCTGCTCGCCGAGGGAGCCCAGCGCGGTGCCGTGCATCACCCACTGGTGGATCTGGTCCCAGATCTTCGAGGGCATCGAGAAGTTGAACGGGTCGATGACCTTCGTCCGCGCAAGGACTTCCCACAGTCCGAGCACGGCGACCAGGAGCACCACGCGGGCGGCCAGGACGACCGCCTTGCGTCTGCGGGCGGCACGGGCGCGCGAGTGTGCGCGGCCACCCTGCTTGTTCACCGGCTCGGTGGCGGTCGGCGCCGCGTCGGTCTTGGGCATGATGTCAGGCGACATGGGCCGCGCCCCTCTCACGGGTGATGCGGACCTCTTCGCCGAGGGACTCCCAGATCTCGCGGTAGATCTCGATGAACCTCGGTTCCAGGCGCACCGATTCGACCTTGCGCGGTCGCGGCAGATCGATGTCGAAGACGTGCTTGACGGTCGCGGGGCCCGCCGTCATCACGACGACCTTGTCGGCCAGCGCGATGGACTCCTCCAGGTCGTGGGTGACGAAGACGACCGAGGCACCGGTGCCCTCCCACAGCTCAAGGAGTTCGTCCGACATCAGGGCCCTGGTCTGTACGTCGAGCGCGGAGAAGGGCTCGTCCATCAGCAGGATCTCGGGGTCGTTGACGAAGGTCGCGGCGAGGGCGACGCGCTTGCGCTGGCCGCCGGAGAGCTGATGGGGGTAGCGGTCCTCGAAGGCCGAGAGCCCGACCCGGGCCAGCCACTCGCGCGCCTTCTGCTTCGCCTCGGCCTTGGGCACACCGCGGAAGCGGGGCCCCGCCATGACGTTGGACAGGACCGTGCGCCAGGGGAAGGTGGCGTCCTGCTGGAAGACGAAGCCGACCTTGTCACCGACGCCGGCGACCGGCGTTCCGGCCACCAGGACCTCGCCCTCGGTGGGCTCCTCCAGGCCACTGACAAGGGTCAGAGTGGTGGACTTGCCACAGCCGGTGGGGCCCACGACGGCCACGAACTCGCCTCGGCCGACGGTCAGGTCCAGCTCCCTGACGGCCGTGTGCAAACCCCCCGACGGGGTCTTGAAGATCTTGCTGGCGCCCCGCAGCTCGATGGCGGGGCTGATGTCTGCGCTCATGGCCCGGGACCGTAGATGTGGCGCGGGCCACAGCATCAGTCTTCTGGGCACATGGAGTTCTTTTGCTTGCAAGAGCCTGTTGTGCTCGTTTTGCTCGCGTTACAACTGCGGAGCCGAAACACGGGCTCACCGCTCGCCTGGCCTTGGGAGAGAGAGGCCCGATGATTGACGTCCTGGTCGTGGACGACGACTTCCGCGTTGCTGAGATCAACGCCAAGTACGTGGGAAAGGTTCCCGGATTCCGGGTGGCCGCCCGCGCACACAGCGCCGCCCAGGCCATGGCCGCCGTGGAGCGCGCGCCCATCGACCTGGTGCTGCTCGACCACTATCTGCCCGACCAGACCGGCCTCGAACTGGTCCACCGGATGCGGGAACGCGGCCACGGCACCGACGTCATCATGATCACGGCGGCCAGCGACGTGGTGACGGTACAGACCGCGATGCGCCTGGGCGCCCTGCACTACCTGGTCAAGCCGTTCACCTTCGCCGCACTGCGCACTCGTCTCGACTCCTACGCGGCCCTGCGCCGCACCGTCGACCGGGTGGGCGGCCGAGGCGTCGCGGGCCAGGAGCAGGTCGACCGGATCTTCGGCGCACTGCGCACGACCTCCGCGCCCTCGTCGCCCGGACTGCCGAGCGGCCACTCCGAGCCGACCACCGACCTGATCTGCGCGGTGCTGCACCACGCGGATCATCCGCTGTCGGCCCACGAGGTGGCCGCCGAGACGGGCCTGAGCCGGTCCACCGCCCAGCGCTACCTGCGCCACCTCGAACAGGCGGGACGCCTGCGCCTCTCCCTTCGCTACGGGGACACAGGGCGTCCGGAGCACCGGTATGCGTGGGTGGCGCCGTAGGACCGTACTCGTCTCGTCGGAGCGTGGTGTCCGGTCGCGCCCCCCACGCCCCTGAATACCTTCGTACGCCGGTGGAGGCGCCGTACGTCGGCGAAGGCGCGGTCAGACCGCCCCGGCCCCGGTGAGCGATCGCACCTCGGTCTCGGCGTGCTTCGCCTCGTCCGGCGGCTCCGCCGAGGTGACCGTGCCGAGCCAACCCGCCAGGAACCCGAGAGGGATCGAGACGAGGCCCGGGTTCTGCAGCGGGAAGTACTGGAAGTCCACGCCCGGGAAGAGCGAGGTGGGGCTTCCCGAGACCACCGGTGACAGCAGCACGAGCACGAGCGCGGGCACCAGGCCTCCGTACACGGCCCACACCGCGCCGCGGGTCGTGAAGCTCCGCCAGAACAACGAGTACAACAGCGCCGGCAGATTCGCTGAGGCCGCGACCGCGAAGGCGAGGCCCACCAGGAAGGCCACGTTGAGGTCTCGGGCGAGCAGTCCGAGCGCGATGGCGACGACGCCGATGCCCACCGCGGCCGTGCGCGCCACGGCGACCTCGCTGCGCGGCTTCGCATGCCGGCGTCGCAGCGACGCGTACAGGTCGTGTGCGACGGAGGCCGAGGAGGCGAGCGTGATCCCGGCGACGACCGCGAGGATCGTGGCGAAGGCGATGGCGGCGACGAAGGCGAACAGAACCGTTCCTCCGGTGGAATCCGCTCCGCCGCCCAGGTCGAGCGCCAGCAGCGGGACCGCGGTGTTCCCTGCGGCGTTCGACTTGCGGACCGCCTCCGGGCCGACGATCGCGGCCGCGCCGAAGCCCAGCACGATCGTCATCAGGTAGAAGCAGCCGATGAGCCCGATCGACCACACGGCCGAGCGGCGCGCGGCCCGGGCGGTCGGGACGGTGTAGAAGCGCGACAGGATGTGCGGCAGCCCTGCCGTGCCGAGCACCAGCGCGAGGCCCAGGCTGATGAAGTCGAAGCGAGCCGTCCAGTCAGCGCCGTACTTCAGTCCGGGCACGAGGAACGCGTCACCGTGCCCGCTGCGGTGCGCCGCCGCACGCAGCAACTGGTCGAAGTCCCCGTGGAAGCGCAGGAGGACGAGCACGGTCAAGACCATCGCGCCGCCCAGCAGGAGCACCGCCTTGACGATCTGAATCCACGTGGTGGCCCGCATCCCTCCCATCGACACATAGATCACCATGAGCGCGCCCACGCCGATCACCGCCCAGGTCCGCGCCGCTCCGCTCGCGCTCCCCACCAGCAGCGCGACCAGGCTGCCCGCGCCCACCATCTGCGCCACCAGATAGAGAACGGACACGGTGACCGAGGAGGTTCCCACCGCGATCCGCACCGGCCGCTCGCTCATCCGGGCCGCGACGACGTCGGCGAGCGTGAACCTCCCGCAGTTGCGCACCAGTTCGGCGACCAGGAACAGCACGACGAGCCAGGCGACAAGAAAGCCCACCACGTACAGCAGCCCGTCGTAACCGAAGAGAGCGATGAGGCCGGTGACTCCCAGGAAGGATGCGGCCGACATGTAGTCACCGGAGATGGCAAAACCATTCTCCATCGGCGAGAACAGCCGCCCGCCGGCGTAGAACTCCTCGGCCGAACCGTGCCGATTACGGCTCACCCACGTCGTGATTCCCAGCGTCACCGCCACGAACGCGCTGAACAGCAGCAGCGCCAGCGTCTGATGGCCGCCGGTCACCGCTCGCCACCCCGGACGCCGCGCGTCAACTCCTGGGTGTCCCAGCGCAGATCGAGCGCGGCCCGGTCCCTGCGCAGCCGAGCGTGCCGCGCGTACGCCCAGGTGAACAGGAAGGTGGTGAGGAACTGCCCCAGCCCCGCGAGCATCGCCACGTTCACTGCACCCGCGACCGGCTGGGCCATCAACGCGGGCGCTGTCGTCGCTGCCACGACATAGCCCACGTACCAGGTGAAGAAGACGGCGACGCCCGGGATCACGAACCTCCGGTACCGGCTGCGCACCTCCTGGAAGGCCGCGCTGCGCTGCACTTCCAGATAGATGTCGGCCGCGCCGACCGAACGGCCCTCGTGCTCCCGGCGCGCGGACGGCACCGCCGGAGCGGGTGCGCCCGTGCCGTCCATCTCACCCCAGCCGGAGGCGAGCGCGTCGTACCAGGGATCGTCGAACCGGACCTCCCCGGTATCGCGGCCGTCGTGCTTCTCCACCGAACTCTCCTTGTCCGCGGCCCGTTTCGGCCGCGTGCCCAAGGATGGGCAGATCAGGAAGATCCCGGACTCTTCTCCCCACCCACTTCACCCCATCAGGTGACTCAGCCCGCCGGTGGCCGTACAAGACCCTTCCCGAAGGCGTAACGGACCGCTTGAGCACGATCCTTGAGCCCCGTCTTGGCGAAGAGGTTGTTGATGTGGGTCTTCACGGTCGCGGTGGAGACATGCAGTTTGCGCGCGATCTCCTGGTTGCTGAAGCCTTCGGCGATCAGCAGGAGCACCTCGGTCTCGCGCGCGGTGAGCCCGTCCGGCGCCTCCGTGGGCGCGACCGGCTCCGGCTTCGGCTCCGACAGCCGCTCCAGCAGCCGCCGTTGGATGCTCGGTGAGAGCCCCGCTTCTCCGGACAGCACGCTCTCCACCGCCCGCACGATCTCGTCCCCACCCGCGTCCTTGGTGAGATACCCGCGGGCTCCCGCCCTGAGGGCCGGGAACAGCGACTCGTCGTCCGCGAACGTCGTGAGCACCACGACCTGGGTCCCCGGGTGGTCGGCCCGAATGCGCCTGGTCGCCTCGACGCCGTCGCATCGCGGCATGCGCAGGTCCATGAGCACGACGTCCGGAGCGAGTTCGGCGACCAACTGCACCGCTTCGTTTCCGTCGCCGGCAGCGCCCACAACCTCGATCCCGGGCAGCAGCCCCAGCAGCATCACGATGCCCTCGCGCACCACGGTCTGGTCGTCCGCCACGACAACCCGTGCCGGCTTCCTCTCCCCGGCCTCCGTCATACGGGCACCTTCAGCGTCACCACGAACCCCTCCTCGTCCGGCCCGGCCTGCAGCGAGCCGCCCAACAGTTCGGCACGCTCCCGCATGCCCAGCAGACCGTACCCGGCTCCGGAGCCGGTGAGCTCGCCCGGCGGCCCGCCCGAGTCCCGTACGTCCAGGGTCACTTCGTGCTCGCCGTAGTCCAGGCACATCCGGACCTTGGCGCCGGGTGCGTGCTTGCGAACGTTGGTCAGGGCCTCCTGCGCAACTCTGCGCACCGCCTGCGACGCCTCGGCCGGCACCGGTCTCCGTTCACCCGTCACGGTGACCGTGGCTTGCTCTGCCGTGGCGAGGAGTTCACTCAGGAAGTCCTCCAGCGGTGACATCTCACCCCGCAGCGCGGACAGCGCCTGCCGGGTCTCGGCGAGCCCTTCGCGGGCCATCCCCCGCGCGGCCACGACCCGTTCGAGGATCTGCTCCTGGTCCGCACCGCGCTCGATGAGCAGCCGGGCCGCCTCCAGATGCACGAGCTGCGCCGAGAGGCTGTGCGCCAGTACGTCGTGGATCTCCCGTGCGATCCGTGCACGCTCCGCGAGCGCCGCCGACTCCGCCTCGGCGGCACGCGCCGCACGCTCCTGCGCGAGCAGTCGCTGGGCGCTGCCACGCGCCTCCGCGTCGAGGCGCAGCGCATAACCGGCGAGCGCGAGTCCCGCGGTCGTGGCCGCGGTGGTCAGCCAGGCATCGTTGTTGACCACCGCGTACGCGCTCAGCGCCACGGACGTGGCCGGCAGCGCGGCCGCAAGAGGGAGCCGCTCGATGGCGCTGACGGCACATCCGCACCACAGGACGAGGGCCGGAACCCGGAGCCCTGCCCCCTCGGCCACCGTCGCCATGACGAACAGCAACGCGAGCAGCCCGAGCGAAGGCAGCAGCCGATGCTGCAATGTGGTCCGGAAGAACCCCCAGGCCACGAACCCGCCGAGCGCGACTCCCAGAAGGGCGCCCGCCCCTCTCCAGCCGTTGAGATGGCCGCTCGTGAACAGCGTGCCCAGCAGGACAGCGAGGGCGAAGAGGCGTGTGGTCCAGGCGAGCACGTGCCGCAGCTTGGGCACTCCTGCTCGGGAGAGTGCCTCGCGGGAAGGCCAGCGCGTCCACACGTTCTCCGTCACACGTGCTCCTTCCACGGGGCCCTGGGGACGCCGTCACCGTACGCCGTGGCTTGTCCGACCGCCGGGTGCAGCATCCCCGACCGCCAGACCAGGATTCCCGAGCGAACCAGAAGGGTGGCCGCGAGCGCGAGCAACAGGGCGGAGGAGTCTTGGTGCACGCCGATCAGCACACCGATCCCGAACAGGGCTGCCCGGAGTCCTACGCCGACGACCCAGACGATCGCGCTCGCCTTGGTGCTCCTGCTCCACACGGAGCCGTCCGCCTCCGCCCACATCCGCGTGGTCCACGCCCAGCCGGCCCCTGTGGCCAGGCCTATGAGCAGCTCGGCGCCGAGCAGGAGGATCGCCTCGGTGTGATGGTGGGGGTCGATCACCCCCGGCTCCCGAAACGCTATGACGGCCAGGACGACGGGCACCAGCCACCAGCGCCTGCCGGCGTCGACCCTGCTCGCGCGGAACTGGCGTACCAACACCAGCACCACGACTGCGAAGATCACCACGGTATTGACGAGCCCGGACATCACGGCCTCCGCGAGCGAGGAAGGGCGGGTGTCGACAGCGGTTGCTGCCAACGCCTTCGACGCTACGGAAAACGGCAGGTCAGCGAATCGGAGCCAGGGTGGATCGGGGGTGGATCCCCACGCTCCATACGTCTCCACCCACGGGTGGAGCCATCCCTCCGGCCTCCGCCAGATCGGCGGGCGAACCCGACCGCCCGCTGGTCCGCAGGTGAGCGACTTCTCCAGCGCCCGAGCCCTGCCCGGACCCGGGCAGGGCAGGGCAGGGCGGGGCAGGGCGGGGCAGGCCTACGAACCAGCCAGGGCACCGCCTACGCGTCGATGCGCGACCGATCCAACGTCGCGGCCGAGTTCGAGATGAACTCCTTCCGAGGAGCCACGTCGTTCCCCATCAGCAGATCAAACACCTGCTCGGACGCCTCCAGGTCGGAGATGTTGATCCGCCGCAGTGTGCGGTAGCGCGGGTCCATCGTGGTCTCGGCCAGTTGGTCCGCGTCCATCTCACCCAGACCCTTGTAGCGCTGGATCGAGTCCTTGTACCGCACGTTCTTGCGCTGCAGCTCCAGCAGCGTCTCCCGCAGCTCCCGGTCCGAGTACGTGTAGATGTACTTGTCCTGGCCCTTCTTGGGCTGACTCAGCTCGATCCGGTGCAGGGGCGGCACCGCCGCGAAGACCCGGCCCGCCTCGACCATCGGCCGCATGTAGCGCTGGAAGAGCGTCAGAAGCAGGATCCGGATGTGCGCGCCGTCGACATCGGCGTCGACGAGAAGAATGATCTTCCCGTAGCGCGCCGCGTCGATGTCGAAGGTCCGCCCCGACCCCGCTCCTATGACCTGGATGATCGCACCGCACTCGGCGTTCTTGAGCATGTCCGTCACGGACGCCTTCTGAACGTTGAGGATCTTGCCGCGGATCGGCAGCAGCGCCTGGAACTCGGAGTTCCGGGCGAGCTTGGCGGTACCGAGCGCGGAGTCCCCCTCCACGATGAACAGCTCGCTGCGCTCCACGTCGTCGCTGCGGCAGTCCGCGAGCTTGGCGGGCAGCGAGGAGGACTCCAGTGCCGTCTTCCGGCGCTGCGCGTCCTTGTGCTGCCGGGCCGCGATCCGCGTGCGGGCGGCGGAGACGGCCTTCTCCATCACGACCCGGGCCTGTGCGGCCGCGTCCCGCTTCGTCGTGGTCAGGAACGCCTTGAGCTCCTGGGAGACCACACTCGTCACGATGCGGCGGGCCGCCGAGGTGCCGAGCACCTCCTTGGTCTGGCCCTCGAACTGCGGCTCGGCGAGGCGCACGGTGACGACGGCGGTCAGACCCTCCATGGCGTCGTCCTTGAGGATGCCGTCCTCGGCCACGCGCAGCAGCTTCTTGGCTCGCAGCACCTCGTTCATCGTCTTGACGACTGCCTGCTCGAAGCCCGCGACATGGGTGCCGCCCTTGGGGGTGGCGATGATGTTCACGAACGACTTCAGGGTCGTGTCGTAACCGGTGCCCCAGCGCAGCGCCACGTCCACGCCCAGCTCGCGCGTGACCTCGGTCGGCGTCATCTGACCGTGGTCGTCCAGGACCGGAACGGTCTCCTTGAAAGTGCCCTGCCCGGAGAAGCGGAGGATGTCGCAGACGGGCTTGTCAGTGGCCAGGTACTCGCAGAACTCGCTGATTCCACCGTCGAAGCGGAATGATTCCTCGCCCTTGCTGCCGCCCTCACCGAGCCCGTACTCGTCCCGGACCACGATGGTCAGGCCCGGCACCAGGAACGCCGTCTGGCGGGCGCGCTGGTGCAGGTTCTCCAGGGAGAGCTTGGCTTCCTTGAGGAAGATCTGACGGTCGGCCCAGTAGCGCACGCGCGTGCCGGTGCGGGTCTTGGGGATCCGCTTGAGCTTGCGCAGACCACTCGCCGCGTCGAAGGCCGCGTCGGGGCCGGCGGCCTTGAACTCTCCGGGGGTGCCGCGACGGAAGCTGACGGCGTGCGTGTTGCCCGCGCGGTCGACCTCGACGTCCAAACGCGCGGAGAGCGCGTTCACCACGGAGGCGCCCACGCCGTGCAGACCGCCGGAGGCGGCGTACGAGCCGCCGCCGAACTTGCCACCGGCGTGCAGCTTGGTCATCACGACCTCGATGCCGGAAAGGCCGGTCTTGGGCTCGACATCGACAGGGATCCCTCGGCCGTTGTCCCGCACCTCCACCGAGGCGTCATCGTGCAGGATGACCTCGATGTGGTCGCAGTACCCCCCCAGGGCCTCGTCGACGGAGTTGTCGATGATCTCCCAGAGGCAGTGCATCAGGCCACGACTGTCGGTCGAGCCGATGTACATGCCCGGGCGCTTGCGTACGGCCTCGAGCCCCTCAAGGACGAGCAGGTGCCGCGCGGTGTAGTTGGAACCGTCCCGGTCTGCTCCTGCCAGCAGCGCTGTGGACGGCACGGACGTCTCGGCGGTCACGCGGTTCGCTCCTCGCTGAATTTCAGGTGAGGCCCTTTTGGGTAAGGGCCGGCTTCGGATGCCGCTCAGAGGGTACCGAGGCCTGGTAGAGCCGTTGTAACGCCACCCTCGTCTGAACGCAGACTAGTCCAGAGTCGTATGGGTGTTCGATCCCTCGTTGGAGTGAAGTACATATCACGTTCCCTTCCAGGCATGAACCATTTAGGCTCCGGGCACGTCCTCATGAACAACCGGCAACCCAGCCGGGGGACCGACCCTGACAGACAGCGCGAACCCGTACAGACACAAAGACACGCAATACGGCACATTCGCCGCCAACCGGCAGCAGACAGCCGGCTCGGAAAGAAATTTTCGAGGAGAAGCCGCGAGCGGGAACGTTTTCGGCCTGGTTGGATGTTGACCCTGGTACGACAGCTCGTCGAGCTAGAGAAGAGGCGACGTGACTACTGTTCTGACCCCCGCGAGCCCGCTGACGGCCGCTGACCGCTGCGACCGTTGCGGCGCCCAGGCATATCTGCGCGTCGTCCTCCTGAGCGGCGGAGAACTGCTCTTCTGCGCCCACCACGGTCGCAAGTTCGAGCCGGAACTCAAGAAGATCGCCGCTGAGATACAGGACGAGACGGAGCGACTGACGTCCGTTCCGGAAAGCGTCAACGACGAAGAACGCTGACACTTCGCATCAACGACGAGCGAGTGCCGGCATCAGGCCGGTGAGCGGGCGGCCACCCCCTGGAGACAGGGAGTGGCCGCCCGTACTCGTACCGTTTTCGCGCTCCGCTTCAGCGGCTTCCGGCCAGCGTCCGGACGACGTCCGAGACCCGCGTGTAGACACCGGGGCTTCGGGCCAGCCCACAACCGCTGCCCCACGAGACGAGACCGATCAGCCGCCCCTGGGCGACCAGAGGCCCACCACTGTCGCCCTGACAGGCGTCCCGGCCACCTTCGAGCTCACCGGCACACAGCATGGAAGTGGGCTCGTACGTTCCGTCCGCACTGCCCGGGTAGGCCCGTTGGCACGCAGCATCGGCCAGCACCTGCACATGGGCGGCCCGCAGGCTTCGCGCGTAGGCGCCACTACCCGTCGTATCGCCCCAGCCGTAGACCATGGCATCCGTACCCGGCGTGTACGCGGGGTCCCCGGACGGTGCCATACGGATGACCGAGGCTCCCGGAAGCGGGGAGGCAAGGGTGAGTACGGCGAAGTCGCCTGCGTTGGTGTAGCGGTCATAGGACGGATTGACCCGGATGTCCCTCACCGGGATCTCCGCGCCTTCGCCCGAGAGCAGGTCGCCACGGCCTGCGATGACCTTCAGGTCCCGCGCCTGGCGCGGCGGCGTCCCCAGGACATCCTCGCCCACGCAGTGGGCCGCGGTCAGCACGGTCGCCCTGTCGATCGCCACGCCCCCGCAGAACTGCCCCGCGCGCGTACCCCCGAACCGGTCACGGCTGGACAGCGCCACCGTCCACGGACTCTGGGAGATCTCGACCGGATGGCCGCCGATGACGATGCTGTCGGCCGCCGCACGGCCGGGGGACGCCAGCGGTATCGCTGCCGCCGCGGCCGCAAGGGCCAGCGCTGAGGCGAAAGGACGGCGCATGCGCGCTCCTCACTCTGGGATGGTCATGGAACACCCAGAGTGATCCAGTGCCCGTGAGCCCGCACGCCGCGCACGCGACGAGGCCCGACCCCCATGCGGGAGTCGGGCCTTCGTCGACGTACGGCCGAGGCCTAGTCGAGGTAGTCGCGCAGCACCTGCGACCGCGACGGGTGGCGCAGCTTCGACATCGTCTTGGACTCGATCTGACGGATCCGCTCGCGCGTGACGCCGTAGACCTTGCCGATCTCGTCGAGGGTCTTCGGCTGACCGTCGGTGAGACCGAAGCGCATCGAGACGACTCCCGCCTCACGCTCCGACAGGGTGTCCAGGACGGAGTGCAGCTGCTCCTGCAGGAGCGTGAAGCTGACCGCGTCGGCCGGGACGACGGCCTCGGAGTCCTCGATGAGGTCACCGAACTCGCTGTCGCCGTCCTCACCCAGGGGGGTGTGCAGCGAGATGGGCTCGCGACCGTACTTCTGGACCTCGATGACCTTCTCCGGGGTCATGTCGAGTTCCTTGGCCAGTTCCTCCGGGGTGGGCTCGCGGCCCAGGTCCTGGAGCATCTGGCGCTGCACGCGCGCGAGCTTGTTGATGACCTCGACCATGTGCACCGGGATACGGATGGTGCGGGCCTGGTCGGCCATGGCGCGGGTGATCGCCTGACGGATCCACCAGGTGGCGTACGTGGAGAACTTGTAGCCCTTGGTGTAGTCGAACTTCTCGACCGCGCGGATCAGACCGAGGTTGCCCTCCTGGATGAGGTCCAGGAAGAGCATGCCGCGGCCGGTGTAACGCTTGGCCAGGGAGACCACCAGACGGAGGTTGGCCTCCAGCAGGTGGTTCTTGGCGCGGCGGCCGTCCTCGGCGATGATCTCCAGCTCGCGCTTGAGCTTCGGCGCGAGCTTGTCGGCGTTGGCCAGCTTGTCCTCGGCGAACAGACCGGCCTCGATGCGCTTGGCGAGCTCGACCTCCTGCTCGGCGTTGAGCAGCGGGACCTTGCCGATCTGCTTGAGGTAGTCCTTGACCGGGTCGGCGGTGGCACCGGCGACGGCGACCTGCTGGGCCGGCGCGTCGTCCTCGTCGTCGTCGGAGAGGACGAAGCCCTTGTTCTCGGCTCCCTCCTCTTCCTCTTCGCCGGGCTTGCCGGCGGCCGCGCCTTCCTCGCCCGCCTCGTCGTCGACGAGCTCGGCGTCGTCCTTCTTGGCGGTGGTCTTCTTGGCCGCCGTCTTCTTGGCGACCGTCTTCTTTGCGACTGCCTTCTTGGCGGTCGTCTTCTTGGCAGCGGCCTTCGGCGCGGACGCGTCCTCGGTGGACTCATCGGAAGCAGGCATGACAGGGGCGGCGGCGGTGGCCTTCTTGGCGGTCACCGTCTTGGCGGCGACCGTCTTGGTGGCGGTGCGCTTGACCGGACTCTTCGCTGCGACGCTCTTTCGGGTGCGCTTGGGCTCCGCGGCACTGACCATCAGCGTCACACCCTCTTCCTCGAGGATCTGGTTGAGGCTGCGCAGTACGTTCTTCCACTGAGTGGCCGGAATCTGGTCAGCTTCGAAGGCCCGACGCACGTCATCGCCGGCGATCTGCCCCTCAGCCTTTCCCCGCTCGATGAGCGCCATGACAGAGACGGACTCGGCGATCTCAGGCGGGAGCGTACGGGATGTGCTGGCCGACACGAACAACCTCTCGGAACGTTGGGAAACGGCTTCCGGCCCCATCCATTGCGGACAGGAACCGACGACCGCCGACTTGGGGATGGGTCGACGGCGCGGGCGGGGGCCGGGAAGATGCACAGCGCCATGAATGGCGTCCGTATTCCCTCCGCGGCTGTCACCTCTTAAGTCATCGCGCTGTTCCGAGGAGCGTTACGCCCAATCTGCGTGGCCCGAGTCACACCCCGTAAGCACACAAAAGCGTGCAGATATGGTCAGACAAGGTCACCGATGGGATCACCTCCCATCACGCCGCCCGGACCTCGCCGGGTCCCAGGAGGATCCGGCGGGTCCGACAGCGGATGGTTCACCGGCCGAGCGATGCCACGAGCGGGCATACGACCCCGACCGCGCCGCCCTCGGTACGCGGTCAGTGCTCGCGCGGCGCGGGCACCACGCGCTCCACCTCGGGGTGGACCATGAGCAGTTGCCGCATGGCCGCCTCGGCCGCCGCACCGTCGGCCGCCGCGAGCGCGTCCGCGATCCGGCCGTGATGCGCGAGAGAGGCCTCGGTCGGCCGGTCACAGCCGGTGACGGGGCCGCCGGAGACCTGGAGAGCGGCCGAGACGATCCCGGAGAGGTGCTCCAGCATGCGGTTGCCCGCGAGCTGGATGAGGAGCGAGTGGAACTCCGCGTCGGCCCGCGAGAAGGTCAGCGCGTCGCCCTGCGCCATGGCGTGGCCCATGATCTCGACCATGTCGCCGAGTCGCTGTTGGACCTCCTCGCGACCGTGCCCGGCGGCGAGGCGGGCGGCGAGCGGCTCGATCGTCCAGCGCAGCTCGCTCAGCTCGCGCCGCTGGTCGTCGCGCTGCGGACCGTAGGCCCGCCACTCGATGATGTCCGGGTCGAGGAGGTTCCAGTCGCTGACGGGGCGTACGCGCGTGCCGACGTTGGGGCGGGCACTGACCAGACCCTTGGCTTCCAGGACGCGGAGCGACTCGCGGACGACGGTGCGGGAGACCTCGAAACGCTGACCGATCTCCTCGGGTACGAGCGGGCGGTCGGCGCCCAGGTCGCCGGAGACGATCATCTGGCCCAGTTGCTGGACGAGTTGGCCGTGCAGCCCGCGTCCACGGCTGCCCGCGGTACGCCGGCCCATGCGGCCCAGCTCCGGGTCCGCGCTCTCCCACACGGGGGCGCCGACGCGGTCGGCACCAGGGGCCTCTGCATAGGGGTAGCGGTCGAGTTCGCCCGGGCCGGCCAGGCCGGAGTCTGCGGAGCGGGCGGCGGTCATCATGGTGTGCGCAAGGGTACTCACGGATCCTTTGTCGGCGCCGCCTCCAACTCCCTTGAGGTCTTTGGTGAAAAGCACACGAAAGGGTGATCGCTCACACCGTCGCAATTGACGCCTTATCGGAAAGAAATGGGCGTTCTCCGGGGAGTTGTGAGCACGACAGGAACGGAAGGGCGCGGGCGGTCGTCATCGGACCCTGCCGCGCAGGGTCGTGAGCAGATATGCGCAGAGCAGGCCGGTCAGCGACAACATCAGCGCACCGCCCACGGGTTGGGCGACCACCCGCGCTCCGGCCGCCAGATACCGCTCTCCTCCGAACGGCCACTGCATCAGCACGAGCTCGCGCAGCCGCTCCGGAAACCCGGCCGCCGTCCGCACGGACGGCCTCTCCAAGGCTTTTTGTACGAGCGGTACGACGAGAATCGGCACGGCGAGTACCGCCGCGAGTCCGGCGGTCGTGGACCGGAACAGGCCCGCGGCCAGCACGCCCGCCCAGGCGCAGCCCACCATGAGCCCGATCCAACCGGCACTCAGGGAGAGCCAGTCCGCGGGAACTCCGGCGAGCTCCCGTCCGTAGACGAGATAGAGCACTTCGAGGTCGCAGCCCACGGCGAGGAAGGCCAGTAGCAGCGCGGTGACCCCGGAGACGAGCAGTTTCGCGGCGAGCAGCCCCAGGCGGCGGGGGACGGTGCCGCGGTCCGCGGCCAGGGCGGGGTGGCGGAACTCCTCGCCGAAGGCGATCGCCCCCAGCAGCCCCGCACCGAGCGCCGCGGGCGGCAGAGGGAAGTCCTGCGGCCACGCCGCCAGGAGGTACGACTGGGGCGTGTGCCCGATTCTGGCGAGGAGCACGGACAGGAGCGCGGAGGTGACGAGTACGGCGGCTGCCGTGAGGTAGCCGGTGCCGACCCCGGCGGCGCGGCGCAGCTCGTAGCGCAGCGGTCGCAGCGGGCTGGGAGCCTGCCGTACGGCGATGGGGGGCGGGAGGGGCGACAGCGCGTCGCCCGTCGGCTTCTCTGCCGGATCGGGCGTGGCGAGCTCGCCCGCCCCGTCCTCGGCGGGTTGCGTGGCGCCTGGACCCATGTCACCGATCTCGTCGGCGAGTTGGTGTACGAGGATGCCGTGCCGGAAGGCGGTCTCGCCCACGTCGGCGCATGTGCTGCCGTACACCGAGAGGCGGTTGCCGTCCTCGCGTACGACTTCCACGGAGCGCTGTGCGGCCCGGGCCTCCTTGGCGAGCAGCGCACCGAGGCGGGCTGCGTGCGGGCTGCGGACGGCGACACGTGGGCGCAACCGTGTGCGAGCGAAGTCCGCGGCCTCCTGGTCGGCGGCGAGCCTCCCCTCCTCCAGAGTGACGACCCGGTCGGCGGATCGCGCAGCCTCCTTGGGATCGCCCGTGGTGAACAGCACGGTGCCGCCCTGGGCGGCGTGCGCGCGCAGGATGTCGTGCAGCCAGCGGGCCTCACGGGTGGCGAGCCCGTCGGCAGGGTCGTCGAGCACGAGGGTGTGCGGGTCGGCCAGCAGTGCGCAGGCCAGTCCCAGGCGCCGGTCCATCCCGCGCGAGAGGGTGCCCAGACGTTCGTCGCGCAGGCTGACGAGGCCCACCACTTCGAGGACTTCGTCGGCGCGCCGCACGGGTACCCCCGCGGCGGCGCAGAGCATGCGGAGTTGACCGCGGACGGTGCGTGCCGGATGGCCGGCGATCTCGCCCATCAGCACCCCGACCTCGCGCGACGGATGGGCGATCCGGTGCAGCGGACGGCCTCTGAAGTAGGTGATGCCGCGGCCCTGTTGGAGTTCGAGCATGAGCTTGAGCACCGTCGTCCCACCGGCGCCCGGGGCTCCGAGCAGCGCGGTGACACGGCCCGCCTGCGCCTCGAAGGACACGTCGTCGACAGCGGGCGGAAGCTCCTTGCGGGGGTTGCTGGTCAGTCCGATGGCCTGGATCACCCAAAGCAAGATAGCGCGACATTTCCGGTTTTCCGGGCACCTTGGAAGTCGCCCCGGGCAGGCCGGGCGACTCGCGCAGGCTCGCTCCCGCTCAGGCCTTCCGCACCGTGCCCGCCGTCAGACCTCGGGGCGCAGCATCGGCGGATTGAGCAGCGTGGCGCCTCCCGCGCGAAAGAGCTGGGCGGGGCGGCCTCCCTGGCGCGTGGTCGTACCGCCCGTGGGCACGAGGAAGCCCGGTGTGCCCGTCACCTTGCGGTGGAAGTTGCGCGGGTCCAGCGCTACGCCCCACACCGCCTCGTACACGCGGCGCAGCTCTCCGACGGTGAACTCGGTCGGGCAGAAAGCGGTGGCCAGCGACGAGTACTCGATCTTGGAGCGGGCGCGTTCCACACCGTCCGAGAGGATCTGCGCGTGGTCGAAGGCGAGCGGTGCCGCCTGCTCGCCGTCGCGGCCGTATCCGCCCTGCTGGAGCAGTTCCTCGACGGGCGCCCAGCGCGCGCTGTTGGCGTCGCCGCCCGCCCGGGGCGCGGGCAGGTCGGGGGCCAGCGCGAGATGGGCGACGCTGACGACTCGCATCCGGGGATCGCGCTTGGGGTCACCGTAGGTCGCGAGCTGTTCCAGGTGCGCACCGTTGTCCTGAGCGGGAGCGGACGGATCGTGGGCGCACAGACCTGTCTCCTCGACCAGCTCGCGCGCGGCCGCCTGCCCCAGGTCCTCGTCCGGCCGTACGAAGCCGCCAGGTAGCGCCCAGCGGCCCTGGAAGGGCTGCTCGCCCCTCCGTACCGCCAACGCGCACAGGGCGTGGCGGCGCACGGTCAGCACGACCAGGTCCACGGTGACAGCGAAGGGCGGAAAGGCTGACGGGTCGTAGGGCATGCCGCGATCATAGTCGTCTGCCTGACGATAAACAGTCCCTTCGTCGGCCGCATCCACGGCTGATCCTTTTCCGTCCCGTATGGGCATCACGGCTGCCGCCGATGACCGCTCCAGGTCGCATCCTGCAAGGTCACGCTCCCAACTGAAGCCCGTCGGCCGCCTCCTCCACCATGGCGAGGCCGAGCCTGCTGACCCGTACGGAGAAGGGCTCGCCGGCGATCCGCAGCCCCGTCAGCCCGATCTCGCCCAGCGGTGCGCTGTGCACGGGGCGCAGTGTGACTGTTCCGGCCGGGGCGTCGGGGCGGATCCCTGCGAGGGTGGTGAGGAGCAGTACTCCCGCGGCCGCGGCGGTGGCCGCGGGGCGGCAGGCGGCGGGATGGGGCACGGGAGCGCTCCCTTCGGTGCGCTGCTCCCCCGCGTACATCTCGGGGAGCCGGTATCCGAAGGCCTCGGCCGCTGCCAGCACACCCCGCAGCAGCGATCCGGCCTCCTTCTCGTAGCCCGCCGCGGCCAGCCCG
This sequence comes from Streptomyces sp. NPDC005485, assembly GCF_040606085.1. Taxonomy (NCBI): domain Bacteria; kingdom Bacillati; phylum Actinomycetota; class Actinomycetes; order Kitasatosporales; family Streptomycetaceae; genus Streptomyces; species Streptomyces sp. NPDC005485. Next base: position 53,665 of record NZ_JBEXDZ010000023.1, read on the forward strand.
GCGACGGCAACCGCCGTCTCCTGCACCCGCACGGCGCCGGAGCGATGACCGAACGGGTTGTACGCCGCCTCCTTCGCGCCCAGGCTGCGCAGCCCCCATCCCGAGTCCATGGCCGGACTGCCGAGCAGCCGTGCCAACTGCTCCGTGCGCACTCTGTCCAGCAGTCCGGGGGCCCGCTCGCCCGCACCGAGCAGACCGGTGTCGAGGAGGTGAACGGTGCCCGCCCCGAGGTGGGAGACGGACCACCCGTCCGCGGATCGGGCGGCTGCCGGTCTGCCGCCTCCCCGGTCTTCGACCCAGAAGTCCTCACGGAACGCGGCCCGCAGCTCCTCGGCCCACTGGCGCAGCCCGACAGCTCCCGGCCGGCCGTACGCGTCGAGCAGGTCGGCACCCAGCAGCGCCGCCCGGTGGGCGTGAGCCTGTGTCTCGCAACGCAACGGTCCGCCGGGATGCGGGTCGGGCAGATAGACGCCGTCGCCGGCGGTGGCCCGCAGCCAGCTCAGGCACCGCTCCGCAGCGGGCAGCAGTTCCTGGGTCTCCTGCTCCGCGAGCCCCCACCTTCGGGCCTCCGCGAGAAGCACCGGGAACAGCAGGGTCGCCTCGGTGCCCGTGCAGCCGGGTGGCAGGTGGGGACCCGCGTCCCGTCTCGGGCCGGGGATCAGGCCCGCCCGGGGTCCCGGACCCGTGAGTTGGGTGCGCGCCAGGGTCCGCAGCGTTCCTGCGGCCAGCCGGGTGCCGAGTGGCAGAGCCATGCGCGCCGCGATGAGTGCCTCGGCCGGAGCGAGGCCGCAGCGCCATGGTGCCCCGGCCGCGAGGTGCATGTCGGACGGGTTCCCGGGATCGCGCAGCAGCAGGGCCTGCAGGTCCTCGACGCACGTCCGCAGCAGTGCCTGGACTCCGCGGTCGTCACCCGCGGCCCGAGCCGGTGCGAGGGGGCTCGTCACCTCCCGTCCCGCCACCCTGATGGGTCCCGCGCCGTCCAGCCGTACGCGCAGGTCCACGCTTCGGGTGCCTCCCGGTGGCAGTTCCAGCTCCCAGCGCAGCAGTCCCGCGGAGGCCAACGCGTCGGTGGGGGGAGGATCCGCGGTCACGGCCGCGTGTCCGGCGGCACAGGACCAGCGCAGGCCGGAGTCGTGGACGCTCGCGGGCAGTTCGGGTCCGGCACGACCCGAGGCGACCGAGCCCAGATCCGCAAGGTCCGTGCCCAGGGCCACCTCGACGGGCACCCGAAGGGTGCGCAGGGCGGCGCTGCGCAGGGTGATCCGTTCCGTGCCGTCCGCGTGCCGTGTCCGTTCGACCACGAGGTCCGGGTCCGGGCCGCCGGCGGTGGACGCGCGCAGCGTCCCCACGAAGCGGGCCCGGTCGGCCGCGATCATCCGGGCCTGCACGGCGAGCGGTTCCCGGCCGGCCACGCGTACCTGGCAGCGGGAGAGCACCCGCCGCCCGGCGCGGTAGAACCCCTCCAGCCCCTGACCGGTCAGCTGTCCCTGCTCCGTGGAGATCGCCAGAGCCGGCAGGGCCACGCAGATCAACGTGGTGTGAGCGGGTGGCAGATCCGCGCTGCTTCGCGGTACGGGAAACACCCCGTGCGGGGCTGCGGGGCCACCCGTCCCGACAGGATTCCGCGCGGTGCCGGCCGCTGCAGCGCGCGGGACCGGCGGGCCGCTCCGAAACATGCGGGGCTGCCCGGTCGAGCGAACAGGAGTCAAGGGAACAGGACGAGAGTCGCCGTCGTCGGCGAAGGACGGGATCGGCAAGGGCATGGGGCGGTCTCCTCCGCGCTCGGTGCGCCTTGGGTGCGCTCGGCGCCGGGTGGGGGCTTCGGAGGGGCGAGGGCGACGGCATGACCCGGTCCCGGGCTCCGCCACTCAGGTGAACGGAACGGGCCTGTCCGGAGTCACGCCCGCACGCGGGGAAGCCGACCGAATGGCGGTGAGACGGCGACGTGCGGGGTGCGCGGTGACGGGCCGGGGTGCGGTCGGCGCGCCGGGGGGGACCGCCGGGCACAGCCAGGGCCACCCTGCGTCGACTCCCGGTGCGGTGAGGGTGCGGACGGGACACGGAAGCGCTCGGAGCAAGATCCGCCCGGCCCGCCTCGGGGCAGGGACGGGGTCCTGCCTTGGAGGTCGTACGGACTGGCGAACCGGACAGAGCACGACGGCTCGCTTGCGCGTCACCTCGGGCGGCCGTACCGCGCAAGCGCGTCCAGGCCGGTGGATGCCCAGCGTCCCTCGGCGCAGGTCCGCCTACGCCACGCCGGACGGGAGCCCGTACGCCTCCCAGGGCGTCACTCCGCTCCAGAGCCAGGCTCCCTGTCGTCCGGGCCACACCGCGCCTCCGCTCCCCGCCTCGACCCTCACCCGTCCTCCCCCACTCCCTGCTGGTCGCCGTCATGGAGTGCCTGTGTCCGTGTCCGACCGCTCGCACCCCCCGCCGTACGCCCTGGGCCTCCTCCGGCGGGCGAAGCCCCGTCAGCCGGTCGACGCCGACGGCTGCCTGCCGACCCCGAGGCACGCCTGGTCGGGCTCTCTCCGGTTTTCGCCGCCTGTCGTGCCCGGCGTCGTCGGCGCGCGACGGTCGCCCCAGGGTGGGCCGCATCCGGAGCCTCACCAGTGCCGTCGCCGGGCCCGACACCACCGTCCGGCACGGACGAGCGGGCATGCGCACACGCCTCTGTGGGTTCGGATTCCCTGTTCGCGGAGTCCGAACGGGCAGCGTGCGTGGGGGCGGCGTCCGAAGGGGCACGGTCCAAGGGATCGGAGTTCGCGGACCTGTCCGGTCCCGCCGCCGCTCGACCGGTGCGTTCCGTGCGCAGACAGCGGCGGACGGACTCCGGGTCCAGTCCCTCGTTGCAGGCCTGGTGCAGGAGGCGGGCGAAGAGGTAGTCGGAATCGGCGCCGAGGGCCATGGCCAAGGCTTCCCGGGCTTCCAGCTCGTCGCCGGTTGACCAGGCGACCCAGCCGGCGAGCGTGAGCGGTGGCGCGGCGTGCTCGTGGTACGGGCCGACACACCGGCGGGCCAGCGCTCGCCACAGCCGCAGGGCCGGACCCGCCTCGTCGCCCTCCATCCACTCGGCCGCGCGATCGCGGGTCGTGCGGTCCTGAAGGCCGAGGATCAAGGTGGCGGCCTCGTCGTCGTCGAGGAGTCCGTCGTCGCGGAGGTCAGCGGGCCGCGTGCCGGAGACGGCGGGAGCGTCGGCGAGCCGATCCATGATCCGGCGGGCCAGTTCGAGGGTCTCGTCAGCCACGCTCTGACGGCTCTCGGCGTCCAGAATCCTGGGAACGAGCGCCATGGAAGCCGTGTCGAGTGCGATCTCCTGCTCCAGTGCCCCGGTGATCTCCTGAGGAGTGAGCCTGGCCGTCAGCTCGCGCAGGGTGCCGCGAACCTGGAGACCGGCGTAGGTCGCGGCGGCGGCCAGTACGGAGGTGCCCGGCAGGCCCATCGGCTCGCCCCCTCCCGGGCAACAGCCCCGGCCCGGGCAGCAGTACGACCAGAAGCGGCCGTCGGAGATGCAGAGCGCCTCGACCACGGGGACGTCGAGGCGGCCGCAGGCCGTGCGCAGCAGCTGTGCCAGCGGGCGGAGTCGCTCCATCACGTCCTGACCCGACTCGCCGGCCCGCGGTTCCTGGCAGAGGTAGGCGACCATGCTCCCGGGTCGGGCGCCCCGACGCTCGCTTCCGGTCACCAGGCCTTGCGAGAGCTGCTGGGCCACGGACGGCCAGTCGCCCGCGGTCGCGGGGATGCCGAGCCGGGCCCGTCCGCCGAACCGGCCGCGTCGCTCCCCGTCGTGCAGGGCGACCAGGACGATGCTGTCCTCGGGCCGGTACCCGAGCAAGTACGGAAGGGCGTCTGCCAGTTCGGCCGGGGTACGCAGGGTGACCTGGTGCTCGGCGCAGAGCCCGGAGGCGGTGCCGTGGCCCGAGAGCGCCTCAGCGCCTTCGCGCCCTTCGCGCTTGTCGTGCCCGCCGATGTCGCTGTTGCCGGAAGAACCGGCCGCTTCGCTGTGATTCGTCATGCCGTGACCATCCCGCGGATCTTCAAATTCCGCTTCGGCCTGTGGATAACCCCAATCAGGGACACGTCAGACATTGTCCACAGCATCACGCGCTCGTTCGCGCGATGTCCGACCCATCGGGTTGCATGGGGCCATGAGCAACGAAGAACCAGGACCCACCACAGCCCCGGAAGACCTGCGCGCCGCGGCCGACGCCGTCCTCGCCCGCCTGGTCGGCGCCCCGGCGGGCGAGGCCCGCCTGCGCGAGGACCAGTGGCGTGCCATCAAGGCCCTGGTGGCCGACAAGCGCAGAGCGCTCGTCGTGCAGCGCACCGGCTGGGGCAAGTCCGCGGTCTACTTCGTCGCCACCGCGCTGCTGCGCGAGCGGGGCGCCGGGCCCACGGTCATCGTCTCCCCTCTCCTCGCGCTCATGCGCAACCAGGTGGAGGCGGCAGCGCGAGCCGGGATCCGGGCCAGGACCATCAACTCCTCCAACACGGAGGAATGGGAGACGATCCAGGCCGAAGTGGCCGCGAGCGAAGTCGACGTCCTCCTGGTGAGTCCGGAACGGCTCAACAACCCGGACTTCCGCGATCAGGTGCTGCCCAGACTGGCCGCGGCCACCGGCCTGCTCGTGGTCGACGAGGCGCACTGCATCTCCGACTGGGGCCATGACTTCCGGCCGGACTACCGCAGGCTGCGCACGATGCTCGCCGATCTCCCGTCCGGCGTCCCCGTCCTGGCCACCACCGCGACCGCCAACGCGCGCGTAACGGCCGATGTCGCCGAGCAACTGGGCACCGGCGGCACCACGGACGCGCTGGTCCTGCGCGGCCCGCTGGACCGGGAGAGCCTGAGCCTCGGTGTGCTGCGGCTGCCGGACGCCGCCAACCGGATGGCCTGGCTCGCCGAGCACATGAACGAGCTGCCGGGCTCCGGGATCATCTACACCCTCACGGTGGCAGCCGCCGAGGAGGTCACCGCGTTCCTGCGCCAGTGCGGGCACACGGTGTCGTCGTACACGGGAAAGACGGAGAACGCGGAGCGCCAGCAGGCCGAGGAGGACCTGCTCGCCAACCGCGTCAAGGCGCTGGTCGCCACCTCCGCGCTGGGCATGGGCTTCGACAAGCCCGACCTCGGATTCGTCGTGCACCTGGGCTCCCCCTCCTCCCCCATCGCCTACTACCAGCAGGTCGGCCGCGCGGGCCGCGGTGTGCAGCATGCCGAGGTGCTGCTGTTGCCGGGCAAGGAGGACCAGGCGATCTGGGAGTACTTCGCGTCGCTCGCCTTCCCCCCGGAGGAGCAGGTGCGCCGCACCCTGGACATCCTGTCCCGGTCCGACCGACCGCTCTCCCTGCCCGCCCTCGAGCCTCTGGTGGAGCTGCGCCGGTCCCGCCTGGAGACGATGCTCAAGGTGCTCGACGTGGACGGTGCCGTGCGCCGCGTACAGGGCGGCTGGATCTCCACGGGCAACGCGTGGATGTACGACACCGAGCGGTACGCCTGGGTCGCCAAGCAGCGGGCGGCCGAGCAGCAGGCCATGCGTGACTACGTCACAACGACCGAGTGTCGGATGGAGTTCCTGCGACGCCAGTTGGACGACGAGGGAGCGGCGCCGTGCGGACGCTGCGACAACTGTGCGGGAGCACGCTTCGAGACGACCGTGTCCCCGGCGACGCTGGACGCGGCAAACGGCGAACTCGGTCGAGCGGGCGTGGAGGTCGAACCCCGGAAGATGTGGCCGACAGGTCTGCCGGCCGTCGGCGTGGACCTGAAGGGGCGCATCCCCGCCGGTGAACAGGCCACGCCGGGGCGGGCCTTGGGGCGGCTCTCGGACATCGGCTGGGGCAACCGGCTGCGACCGATGCTCGCACCGCAGGCCCCGGACGGGCCCGTCCCGGACGACGTCGCGAAGGCCGTGGTCGGCGTGCTGGCCGACTGGGCGAAGGGCCCCGGCGGCTGGGCTTCCGGACACCCTGACGCGCAACCGCGCCCGGTCGGGGTCGTCACCCTGGCCTCACGCAGGCGTCCACAGCTGATCCAGTCACTGGGAGCACGGATCGCGGAGGTCGGCCGACTGCCGCTGCTCGGTTCCGTGGAGTACGTCGGCGAGGCACCGCAGATCTCCCGGAGCAACAGCGCACAGCGACTCAAGGCGCTCGACGGTGCACTGGCGGTGCCGCCCGCGCTGGCCGCGGCTCTCAAGGAAGCGGGCGGTCCCGTGCTGCTCGTGGACGACGCGACGGAGACCGGGTGGACGCTCGCGGTGGCCACCCGGATGCTGCGTCGGGCCGGTGCGCAGGGGGTGTTGCCGCTGGTCCTCGCCGTACAGGCGTGACCCACGCATCTCCGACGGCATCAATGGGCAGGGATATACACGGCACTCTGCCAGAAAACGGTCTGTGGCCCCAATTGCTCGTTGCCGCAACCAAGTTCGACAGGAAGAATTGAGGTCCGCTCCCCGCACGGCTGGCCCGTGGTCCGGTAGGGCTCTGCTGCGGCGTGCGCTCCCCCAAGTCCGACCCCCGCCCGCAGTGTGGGCGCGTAGCCGAAGGGAGGACCGTGACCTTCGGATTCGCTCCGTCCTCGGCGGCATCGATGTCGACGTCTGCCGACCTGTCCGCCAACCCACTGGCCCGGATGCTCGAACCCGCCGAATGGGCCGCCGCCGGGATTCCGCTGCTGCGCGATCCCCGGGAGGTCGTCAGTGGGCTGCACGCCCGGCACCGGCCCAGCCCCTCGACCGCGATCGTGGCTGTCCTCGATCCGGACGAACGGCTACGGGCCAGCGCCTCGTTCACCCGGCGTCCCGCACCGGCCGACGGCTGGATGTTCCGCAACGCACTGCTCTCGCAGCTGCGCCGGGTCATCCCGCACGACCTGCGGCGCCGCACTCCGGTGCGTACGGCCGTGCTGCTCTACTGCCGTGACGGCGACGCGCGTTGGACGGAGGAGGACGGGGCGTGGATGTGGGGTCTGCGGGACGCCTGCACGCTCCATGGGCTGCGCTGCGGGTCCTACATCACGCTGACGCGTGACGGCTGGCAGGTCCTCGGCGAGGGCCGCGGCGGACGCCGTCCCCACGCGGACTCCCCGCCGGAGTCCTTCGCCCTGGCCGAGGCGCCACCGCCGTTGCCGCGCACCGGCGGCGCGGCGTCGGAGGTACTGCGTCGGGCAGCAGCCCGCTGAGGTCAGGGCGCCCACCAAAGGCGGGACCCAGCCATCGAGACGCGTCAGGTCCGCATCCGAGGCCGTACGGCCAACAGGTGCGGACCGCCCTTGCGAGGCTCACAAGGCAACGACGCCATGGGTCCGTCAGGCGGCAAGGGACGGCCATGCGACCAGTCACGCACGGCACCTGAACAACCGGGCGGCGCACGCCATGCGACAGGGTCACCCGCACGGACCTGAAGCCAACACGCAGCAGCGCCGCACCCGCCGACACCGAACACAACTCGGCTCGGCCGGGCGCGGCGCAGCACACACTTACGCACTCGCTCAGCAGGGACACATGCCACCCCCGGGAGCCTGAACGGCGCATCGGCACGTCCCCCGTGCCAATGCCCAGCCCTCGGCGCACGCCGAAAGACCCACCGGACAGATTCCGCAGCAGCGCTACGCACGCCACCCCGCGCACGCGCACGGGAAGCAGGCCTCCGCACTCCGTACTCCGGAAGCAGCGCTCCGCACGCACCGAAAGGCGTCAGAGCACCATCCGAACGCCCTGATCGCGCCACGGGCAAGCCGCGGACGCGCCTCGGACATGCTCCCGGCAGGTTCCGGAACCGCTCAGACCCCGGCGCCCAGTACCGCGTTGATCTGCTGCGGGTCGCCGCAGACGATCATCAGGGCACCGGCCCGGCCGAGGGCCGGCGGGAGGGCGGAGGCGGCAGCGGTGTCGGAGCCGCCGTTGACGGCGACCACGACGACGGGGCGGGACGCGGCCCGCTCCACGACGGAGGCGTCGGCGTAGAAGACGTCGTCACCCGCATCGTGCTGCGCCCAGTAGGCGGCCTCGCCGAAGGACAGTTCGTGCGCGGCCCACGGGTGGGGGTCGCCGGTGGTGATCACCAGCACCTCACCAGGGACGCGACCGGAGTCCAGCAGCAGGTCGACGGCTTCTTCGGCGGCGTCCAGCGCGCCCTCGGCCGAGGCCGGGATCAGCTGGATCTGCGGGGTCGCCGCAGCGACCGCGGTGGCCGGGGCGGACGGCCCCGGCACGGCCGCGGCAGGTTCGCGCGGCGTGCGTTGGGCCGGCATCGGCCGGACAGGACCCGGACGGCCCGGACGTGGCGGAGCCACGGGACGGGGGCCGGGTACGGGACGGGGGGTCGGCGCGGTACGGCCGGCGGCCGAAGTGGCGCGGGGACCCTGGGCACTCTCGTGAATCTGAGGCTCCTCGGGAATGAGAGGCATGAACTGATTTTTATCAAACGCCGGTGCGACACGCTCCGGCGGGTGGCACATGAGTGCGAGCGGAATCGTCAGAAATCGAAGCCGAGCTGGCCCTCGATTTCCGGAACGCTTCCGTCCGCCCAGCTGCGGACCTTCTTGAGGTGCCGCCACTGGGGCAGCGCATCAAGATACGCCCACGACAGCCGGTGGTACGGGGTGGGGCCCCGCTCCTCCAGCGCGGCTTTGTGAACCGGCGACGGATACCCGGCGTTGGCCGCAAAACCGAAGTCTGCATGGTCGATGCCCAGTTCGGCCATCATTTTGTCGCGCCGGACCTTGGCGATCACCGAGGCCGCCGCGACGGCGACGCAGGACTGGTCGCCCTTGATCACCGTTCGGACCTGCCAGGGATGACCGAGATAGTCGTGTTTCCCGTCGAGGATGATCGCGTCGGGGAGGACCGGCAGCGACTCCAGGGCGCGCACCGCCGCGAGCCTCAGGGCGGCCGTCATCCCCAGGGCGTCGATCTCCTCGGGCGAGGCATGCCCCAGGGCGTACGACGTCACCCACTTCTCCAGTTCCACGGCGAGCGTCGTACGCCGCTTGACGGTGAGGAGCTTGGAGTCGGTGAGTCCCTCGGGCGGACGGCGCAGTCCCGTGACCGCGGCGCAGACGGTGACCGGGCCGGCCCAAGCGCCACGCCCCACCTCGTCGACACCGGCAATGATCTTCGCTCCGGTCGTGGCGCGGAGGGAGCGCTCAACAGTGTGGGTGGGTGGTTCGTACGGCATGGCAGCCTTAGCCTACGCCGCTGCGAACCCCACCCGACACCGCGGTTCCCGAAGCGGCCCGGAAGCACCCACGGACGCGAAGCCCGAGGCGTTCCACCACCGGCGGACGCGGGCACGACGAAGCCGTCCAAAACCGGCCACACCCCGCCCGATCAGCGTGATCACGCGCCGTTCGGCCGAAGCAGCGGCACCATCAGCTGGTCGATCATCTCCTCCAGATCCCGCTTGCCCCATTCGCTGGCGCACACCTTGGAGCGGTACATCATCATGGCCGGGATGGCGTCGAAGACGTAGGGGTTCGCCGCGTCGGAGCGGACCTCCCCCCGCTCGATTCCGCGCCGGATGACCTCTCGAAGCAGGGCAAGGGTCGGTTCGATGACCCCGCCGAGAATCACCCCGTGGAAGCGTTCGGCCTGCGCGGCATCGCATTCGTGAAGCACCGAGCGGAGGGCGAACCCGGGGCGCGAGAACATCGCCTCGCGCACTTGCAGACACAGCGCCAGCAGATCCTCCCGGACGCTGCCGAGGTCCGGTGCCTGCTCGATCCGGGGCAGGGCGGCCTCCAGGGCGTCCGCGACGAGGTCCTCCTTGGACGGCCAGCGCCGGTAGACCGCGGCCTTGCCCGTCTGCGCTCCGGCGGCGACGCCTTCCATCGTGAGGGCGTTCCAGCCGACCGTGCTGAGCTGCTCCAGCGCGGCATCGAGGATGGCGCGCTCCAGTACGGCACCGCGCCGGCGCGGGGAAGCCGGCTGAGCGGGGGTGGCCGTCCAGTGCGAAGTAACCATCTGAGTGTCTCCGTTGAGCTTGAGCTTGACCGTGAGGAAGCGGGGAGGTGGAGGGAGCGGATCGGTGGCGCCATGCGGCACCGGGACGCGATACGGCACTGACTTCAGTGAACGCTTGCGTTCACTGAGGGGGACTCACTACCGTTGACGCGGCAGTGAACGCGAGCGTTCACTAAGGCACTTGTGGGGGACCCATAGTGACAACCTCTCAGTTGATAAAGGATCAGAAGCCAGGAGCGGCCCGTCGGGAGGGACATCCCGGCGTAGCGCTCGCCGTCATCGCGGCCTGCCAACTCATGGTGGTACTCGACGCGACGATTGTGAACATCGCACTCCCGCACATTCAAGACGCGCTCAAATTCAGCACGACCGACCTGACGTGGGTGGTCAGCGCCTACACCCTCACCTTCGGCGGACTGCTGCTCCTCGGCGGCCGCGCGGGAGACATCCTCGGGCGGCGCCGGGTCTTCATGACCGGGATCCTGCTGTTCACGCTCGCCTCGCTGCTGGGCGGCCTGGCTCAGGAGCCCTGGCAGCTGCTGCTCGCACGCGCCCTCCAGGGCGTGGGTGGTGCGATCGCCTCGCCCACCTCGCTCGCCCTGATCACCACCACCTTCCCCGAGGGCCCGGAACGGAACCGGGCCTTCGCTGTCTTCGCCGCCGTCTCGGCGGGCGGTGGCGCCATCGGCCTCCTCGCGGGCGGCATGCTCACCGAGTGGCTCGACTGGCGCTGGGTGCTCTTCGTCAACGTACCCATCGGTGTTCTGATCGCAGCGCTCGCGCCGGTGTACATCAACGAGTCCGAGCGTCATCCGGGCCGCTTCGACATCGCGGGTGCGCTCACCTCGACGGCCGGAATGGCGTCCCTGGTGTACGGGTTCATCCGCGCCTCGGAAGAGGGCTGGCGGGACAGCCTCACCATCGGGTCCTTCGGAGCGGCCGTCGTGCTGCTGGTGGCCTTCGTCCTCATCGAACTGCGGGCCAAGGAGCCGATCACCCCGCTGAAGATGTTCGCCGACCGCAACCGCTCGGGCACGTACGTGATCATGCTCAGCCTGGCTGCCGCGATGTTCGGCATGTTCTTCTTCATCGTGCTGTTCGTCCAGAACGTGCTGGGCTACACGCCGATCGAAGCCGGTCTGGCCTTCCTCCCGGTGACGGTCGCGATCGCCATGGGCGCCGGCCTGTCGCAGCGCTTCCTGCCCGTCCTCGGCCCCAAGCCGTTCATGGTCACCGGTTCGACGCTGGTCGTGCTCGGCCTCGGCTGGCAGACCTTCATCAGCCCCGACAGTTCGTACGCCGGCGGGGTGCTCGGGCCGATGCTGCTGTTCGGCTTCGGCATGGGGCTGAACTTCGTGACGCTGACGCTCACCGCGGTCTCCGGTGTCCCCGTGCACGAGGCGGGCGCGGCCTCGGGTCTGCTCAACGCCACGCAGCAGGTGGGCGGTTCGCTCGGCCTGTCCATCCTGACCACGGTCTTCGGAACGGCCAGCCGCGACGAGGCGGAGAAGCAGGTACCGAACTTCCTGGCCAACGGCTCGGCGGAGCAGAAGGCGGAGTTCGCCAAGACGCATCAGCTGCCCGCGCCCTGGGGCCACGACGTGCTCGCCGAAGGCATCTCGACCGCCTTCGTCCCGGCCGCCGCGATGGCCGTACTGGCCCTCGTCACCGCCACTGTGGTGATCCGCGTCCGCAAGAGCGACCTGGACGCGCTCGCCGGCACGGCGGGACCCGCCTCGGGAGGCTGACGCCACCAGAGGCTGATCGACCCATCAGGCCCCGACGGGGCCGCGGAGGCCGGGCCGGGTCCGGGGACCGACGGCGAGGACGACGGTCCGGCCCTCCGCGGGCCGCAGACAAGAACGAGGGCGACACCGAGGCCCGGAGCCGAAAGCCGTGGCAGCTCGCGACGGGACGAGGGGGACGCTCATCGATAGGAGACGTCGTCCCCCACGTTGTGGCACGTCTCCCAGTTCGCATCCTTCGACAACGGCCGCTCACGAAGGATGTCCCGGGCGCGGGCCTCGCCCCAGCTGGTGGCATACCAGGGCTTCTGGTCGTCGGCCAGGTCGTTCGCGATCAACCTCAGTGCGCAGGAACGCGCCGGTTCCTTCAGCTTGTCGAGGGCCGGTACGGCGTCGGCGCTCAGGTTGCGCGCGTACTCGAGGTCGAACTTGCCCGTGTCCTCGTAGCGCTGGACGTTGCTCCCGGCGATCAGGCCGTCGGGCGACAGCAGTCCGAAGGCGAGCACGCCCGCCGCGGCACTGGCCGCGACGGCCCGCGGCAGCCAGCGGGCACCCCACACCCCGGCAGCCATGATGAGCACGATGACCAGGCCGAGCCAGAGCTCCATGGCCACCACCGAGACCCTCAGCCGCGTCAGTCCATAAGCCTCCACGTACATGTCCATGCGTCGCACCGCCGATGCCACGACAACGAGCGCCAGCGCGCACAGAGTTCCCAGTACACCGCGCACCAGCGTCCGGTCGCGCGCTCCCCCGCGCGGGGCCCAGCGCAGCGCGAAGACGATGACGAGCAGGGTCAGCAGGGTGACCAGGAGCAGCTGCCAGAAGCCCTGCCGCGCGTACTCCGCGTATGTCTGGCCGGTCTTGTCCAGTACGGCGTCGTAGCCGCCGAAGAGCACGGCGAGTTGGACTGCGTTGAAGGCCGCGAAGAGCACGGTGAGCACGATCAGCGGCAGTGCCCACTCGACCCGCCCCCGGGCGCGCCCCTCGGGCACCTCGACGCGGTCCCACTGAACGGGCGCGGCGGCCGTGTGCGCTGCCGCCAGCGCGCCGACCACGCCCAGCGCGAGGAGCAGGACACGCCAGGGACCACCGGAGACGGAGGCGTCCGGCATGAGATCGCCGAGGAGATCGGCGAAGGCGGCGTCGGCCTCCGCGAACAGCACCCCGAAGACCACGAGCAGGACCGCCGTCACGACGAGGGCACGCAGCAGAGGACCGATTCGCCCGCGGGCGCCGCCGGACCGCTCGCGCAGCCCCTGCCAGCCCCATACGGGACCGGTGACCAGCGCGTTGAACAGCCCGATCGGACCGAGCAGGACGGCGGGCCAGCGGCGGCCGCCGTGCAGTGCGAGCGAGCCCAGCGCGAGCGCCGTGACCACGGCCAGGAAGGACGGCCAGTCCGCGTCCCGCAGAGCGGGCACGGCCAGCAGGGCCAGCCCGCCGATGCCCCAGACAAGCGTCCACGCGCGCGGGAGCCTGCCCGCGTCCTGCGCGGCGAAATACGCGGCCAGCGCGGCCGGGATCGCCACCAGCAGGAGATTGATCGCGAGCCCGTCCCCCAGGAGCAGCATGCTCAGCACTCCGGTGGCGAGCGCGGCCCACAGAGTGGCCGTGCGCACCGGGGCCGGTTGCCCGAACCGGAGATCTGCCAGCCAGGAAGTGGGGGCAGGAGACGGGCGGTCCCAGTCGTTGCCCACGCCCACCGAGGTCGCCACCCCTGACGTACCGGACCTCGTGGACACGGCAGTAGCAGCCGAACGGCTCCCCGGCACCGCGTCCTGCGGCTCGCCCTTCCTCGTGGTGCCGTCCCCCGAGGCCTGCGCTTTCGGTCCGGCCCGCTCGGAATCCTTCGGCTCGGGCGTGGACGGTGTGTCGGACACGGGACCCCCTCCCAGCCGGCCGCCACGCGCAGACAGCTCACGACACGCCGCGGCGGCGGAGGGCTGGTGCTGGCGACCGGTATCTCGTTCGGCACGCGCCCGGCATGATCAACAGGCGGCGTGGCGGAAAGGGTATCCACGTGCAGGCCATGCGGGTCTGTCGCGGGGACGCTGTAGCAGGCCTGTGACAGAGGGAGGGGTTTCGACGACCGAGGCGAAGCCCCACGGGCCGCTACGCCCTCCCGACCCACGGTCCAGGCTGTATGGACCCGTGCGTACAAGCCCTACGGCCTACACAGACGCAGGTGCCCAGCCCGGCAGTTCCTCCGTCTGCTCCACCCACGCGCTCGGCGGCGCCCCCGCCTTTCCGGCGGCAACCACACCACCCACGATGGCGCACGTCGTGTCCATGTCGCCGCCGACCTGGGCGGTCGCCCAGAATGCCTCTTCGTAGTCACCCAGGACCCGGGCTGCCGACCAGAGCGCGAACGGCACCGTGTCGTGCGCCGTCGTACGCCGTCCGCAGCCCAGCACCGCGGCGACCGTTCCGGCGTCCGCGTAGTCGAGCATGTCGCGGGCGCGCCGCAGTCCCGCGCCCACGGCACTGCGCGGGACGAGCGCGATGACGCCGTCGAGCAGCGCCTCCGCACTGGGCGGACCCTCCGGGGCGGCGGCCAGGGAGGCCGCGGCGGCGACCGCCATCGCGCCGACCACGGCCTCGCGGTGCTGATGGGTGGGGTACGCCGAGATCTCGGCCTGGTGCGTCGCCTGCTCGGGGTCGTCGGCGTACCAGGCGCCCAGGGGGGCGATCCGCATCGCTGCGCCGTTGCCCCACGATCCCTGTCCGTTGAAGAGCTGCGAGGCCAGCTCACGCCAGTCGCCGCCCTCGCGGACCAGCCGCAGCAGCCGGTTGACGGCGGGGCCGTAGCCGCGGTCGAAGTCATGGTGCTCGGCGAAGGAGCGGGCCAGTTCGTCCTGGTCGATGCGGTGGCGGGCGGCCAGAACGGCCACTACGGAGCAGGCCATTTCCGTGTCGTCCGTCCACTGCCAGGGGCCGGGCGGCAGCTCGCGGCGCTTGAGCAGCGGATAGTTCGCAGGCACGAAGAACTGTGAGCCGAGCGCGTCCCCCACCGCGAGTCCGCGCAGGCTGGCGACGGCGCGCCCCAGGCGCCCGTCGGGAGAGGAGTCAGCGGTCATCGCCCTGCCACTCTAATTCGTTGTCGGCACATCCGGCACAGCCCGCTGCGCCCGGACCTGATCTTCAAAGCGTGAGGCCTACCCCGTGACGCCGTACGGCTCGGGATCACGCCAGCGTTCGAATGGACGGTCCAGGGTGTACCGGCCGTCGTCACCGAGAACGAGCATCCGCGTCTCGCCGTTCCCGGGATTCGACAGCGACTCGAAGTCCGCGACCGACCAGTGGAACCAGCGCATGCAGAACAGTCGCATGGCGAGCCCGTGCGTCACCAGGAGGACGTTCGGCGGGTGGTCGGGCGCTTCGAAGCTCCGGTAGAGGCTCTCCAGGAAGCCACCGACCCGGTCGTACACGTCGGCGCCGGACTCCCCCTGGGCGAAGCGGTAGAAGAAGTGTCCGTACGCGTCCCTGTACGCCTTCTGCAGGCGCACGTCGTCGCGGTCCTGCCAGTTGCCCCAGTCCTGCTCGCGCAGTCGCGGCTCCTCGCGGACGCGCACGAGTCCGGGGTCGAGATGGAAGGCCCGGAAGGTCTCGTGGGTGCGGCGGTACGGGGAGACGTAAACGCTTACGCGCTCCCTGCCGAACAACTCCCGCAACTGCTTGCCCGTGTCCTCCGCCTGCTGGCACCCCTTCTCGGTGAGTGCCAGTGCGTGGTCGGGCTCGCGTTCGTAAACGGAGTCATCGGCATTGCCCACCGACTCGCCGTGCCGGACAAGAACGATGCGCCGTGGTCGTGCCATGCCAAAACCCTAGATCGGTTGCGGGCCGATCGAGCACTCGTACGGGCTCCATACGGCGTAGGTCACACAGCTCCTGCACACTCCGGGCCCACCACAGGCGACCGCGTCAGACGGTCCAGGAAGGCTCCAGCTGCACGATGTCCCCCGCCAGAGCCGCGACGTCCGCCTCCGTCTGGGCCCGCAGCGCGAGTCGTTCCACACGCTCGACGCGGTACTTGCCGTGCTCCGCGGCAGACCGCCACATGGACAGCACCAGGAACTCATGGCCGGGCGCCTCGCCGAACAGACCGCGCACCATGCCGGGCGAACCCGCCATCGCCGGGTTCCAGACCTTCTCCTGCATCAGGGCGAAGTGCTCGGCCCGCTCCTCGTGGACACGGCAGTGGGCCACCCGTACCAGGTCGGCATCTGTGAAGCGCGGTTCGAAACCGGTCTTCACGTCGAAGCGGTAGTCGAACAGCTTGACCTGCGAGTCCTTGAACGTGCCCGACTGCGACGCGGCGAGCCGGTCGTGGGAGCGGGCCATGAAGGAGTCGTAGAAGGCGCGGCTCTCCCAGAAGGCGAAGACGTGCGCCACCCCGGGCCGCCCCCGGCTCCAGCCTCCGCCCTGTCCCCGGAATCCCGGCTCACCCAGCAGCCCCGCCCACTTTCGCTGCCCCCGCTCGAAACCGCGGCGGTCCACCACGGTGCAGCGAATCCACTTGACCAGCACCGCGCCATCGTAAGGCCAGGGAACGTGGCGTCGGTCACGCTCCGGCTCAGTGCACCCGCGCGAGCGCCCCGGCGCGCGTGGCACGATGGACAATCGGCCTTGATTGCACAGCAGTTGAGGTGGGAAGTGCATCGGCAACGGGGAGGGAAGATCTGGTGAACGGCCTCAACAAGGGCATCCGCAAGGTCGAGGTCGCGGCGAAGTGGGATCCCAGTCCCCCCGGCCAGGCGGCCACGGATCTCGACATCATCGCCGCGACCTACGTCGCGGACGCGCCATACGGAGCCCCCGCCTACGTAGTGCACTTCGACAGCCGCTCCCCGGACGGCACCATCTACCTCAACCGGGACAGCAAGGACGGCAAGGGCTTCGGCTGGGACGAGGTCATGACCCTGGAGCTCGACCGGCTCGACAGCCGCTACGCGCGCGTGGTGGTCGGCGTCCTCATACAGCAGCGTGCCGGACGCCGGACGTTCGTCGGTGTGCTCAATCCCGGCGTGCGCCTGCGCGAGGGCTACACCGTCCTGGCGGAGGACGACTTCGGCAGCGTGCTGGGGTCGACGGCGGCCACGGTCGGGGAGTTCCGGCGCGACGCCTCCGGGGAGTGGTCCTTCTACCCGGGAATCCACGGCCACGACACGGAGCCGGCGTCCTTCGCCGCGGTCATGGGCAGCGCTCCCGACGCCTGATCGCCCCCTGTAGAGGTCCAAATTCGGTGAAACGCGAAGGGCGGTGGGGCTCATGCGCGAGCCCCACCGCCCTGACCGGTCAGTTCATGATGACCGGTGGCCGCTCAGTTTCAGCTGCATCCGCTGGTCGAACCGCAGCCCTCGCAGATGTAGCAGGAACCGGCCCGCTGCATCTTCGTACCGCAGGAGAAGCACAGCGGAGCGTCCGCCTGGATGCCCAGCTGCATCTCCACCAGCTCGGCGCTGGTGTGCGCCTGCTGGGGGGCCGGCTTGGCCGCCTCGACCTCGGCCTTCGGCGCGGCGACGGCCTTCAGCTCCTGCGCACGGGGGGCGGACCGCTCCTGCGCACGGGGCGCGGACTGGGCCAGGCCCTCGACGTCGACGTCCTCGTCGTCCATGGAGGGCTCGTACGAACCGGTCTCCAGGTGACGCTGGCGCTCCTCGGCGGAGTGGATGCCGAGCGCGGAGCGGGTCTCGAAGGGCAGGAAGTCCAGCGCCAGGCGGCGGAAGATGTAGTCGACGATCGACTGCGCCATCCGCACGTCCGGGTCGTCCGTCATGCCGGCCGGCTCGAAGCGCATGTTCGTGAACTTCGAGACGTACGTCTCCAGGGGCACGCCGTACTGCAGACCCACCGACACGGCGATCGAGAAGGCGTCCATCATGCCCGCGAGGGTCGAACCCTGCTTCGACATCTTCAGGAAGACCTCGCCGAGACCGTCGTCCGGGTAGGAGTTGGCGGTCATGTAGCCCTCGGCGCCGCCGACCGTGAAGGACGTCGTGATGCCGGGACGGCCCTTGGGGAGGCGCTTGCGGACCGGGCGGTACTCGACGACCTTCTCGACGGCCTTGCGGATCTCCGCCTCGGCCTTCGCGGTGACCTCGACCTTCTCCTTCTCCTTGGTCTTGGCGGAGAGGGGCTGGCCGACCTTGCAGTTGTCGCGGTAGATGGCGAGCGCCTTGACGCCCATCTTCCACGCCTCGAAGTAGACCTCTTCGACGTCCTCGACGGTCGCCGTCTCCGGCAGGTTGACCGTCTTGGAGAGCGCGCCGGAGATCCACGGCTGGATCGCGGCCATCATGCGGACGTGGCCCATCGCGGAGATGGAGCGCTCGCCCATGGCGCAGTCGAAGACCTCGTAGTGCTCGTGCTTGAGACCGGGGGCGTCGATCACATTGCCGTTCTCGGCGATGTGGGCGACGACCGCCTCGATCTGCTCCTCCTGGTAGCCCAGGCGGCGCAGGGCCTGCGGAACGGTGCCGTTGACGATCTGCATCGAGCCGCCGCCGACCAGCTTCTTGAACTTGACCAGCGCGAGGTCGGGCTCAAGGCCGGTGGTGTCGCAGGACATCGCGAGACCGATGGTGCCGGTCGGGGCGATGACGGACGCCTGCGAGTTGCGGAAGCCGTTCTTCTCGCCGAGGCGGAGCACGTCCTGCCAGGCCTCCGTGGCGGCGGCCCAGATCGGCGTGTCCAGGTCGTCCATGCGGACGGCCACGGCGTTGGCGTCGGAGTGCTGCTTCATGACGCGCTGGTGCGGCTGCGCGTTGCGGGCGTAGCCGTCGTACGCGCCGACGACCGCGGCGAGTTCGGCGGAACGCTTGTACGACGTACCCGTCATCAGCGAGGTGATGGCGCCGGCCAGGGCGCGGCCGCCGTTCGAGTCGTACGCGTGGCCGGTCGCCATCAGCAGGGCGCCGAGGTTGGCGTAGCCGATGCCGAGCTGGCGGAAGGCGCGGGTGTTCTCGCCGATCTTCTGGGTCGGGAAGTCCGCGAAGCAGATGGAGATGTCCATCGCGGTGATGACGAGCTCGACGACCTTCGAGAAGCGCTCCGCGTCGAAGGACTGGTGGCCGAGGCCGTCGTCCTTGAGGAACTTCATCAGGTTCAGCGAGGCGAGGTTGCAGGACGTGTTGTCCAGGTGCATGTACTCGCTGCAGGGGTTCGAGCCGTTGATACGGCCGGACTCCGGGCACGTGTGCCACTGGTTGATCGTGTCGTCGTACTGGATGCCCGGGTCGGCGCAGGCCCAGGCCGCCTCGGCCATCTTGCGGAAGAGCGACTTGGCGTCGACCTCCTCGATGACCTCGCCGGTCATGCGGGAGGTGAGGCCGAACTTGCCGCCCTCCTCGACCGCCTTCATGAAGGTGTCGTTCACGCGGACCGAGTTGTTGGCGTTCTGGTACTGGACGGACGTGATGTCGTCGCCGCCCAGGTCCATGTCGAAGCCCGCGTCACGCAGGGCGCGGATCTTCTCCTCTTCCTTCACCTTGGTCTGGATGAAGTCCTCGATGTCGGGGTGGTCGACGTCGAGGATGACCATCTTGGCGGCGCGACGCGTAGCGCCACCCGACTTGATCGTTCCTGCGGAGGCGTCGGCACCGCGCATGAAGGAGACCGGGCCGGAGGCGTTGCCGCCGGAGGACAGGAGCTCCTTGGAGGAGCGGATACGGGAGAGGTTCAGGCCGGCGCCGGAGCCGCCCTTGAAGATCATGCCCTCTTCCTTGTACCAGTCGAGGATCGACTCCATGGAGTCGTCGACGGCCAGGATGAAGCAGGCGGAGACCTGCTGGGGCTGGGGGGTCCCGACGTTGAACCAGACCGGGCTGTTGAAGCTGAAGATCTGGTGCAGGAGGGCGTACGCCAGCTCGTGCTCGAAGATCTCGGCGTCGGCGGGCGAGGCGAAGTACTTGTAGTCCTCACCGGCCTTCCGGTACGTCTTCACGATGCGGTCGATGAGCTGCTTGAGGCTCACCTCTCGCTGCGGGGTGCCGACGGCACCGCGGAAGTACTTACTGGTGACGATGTTGACCGCGTTCACCGACCAGAAGCCGGGGAACTCGACGCCACGCTGCTCGAAGTTGACCGAGCCGTCGCGCCAGTTGGTCATGACGACGTCACGGCGCTCCCACTCCACCTCGTCGTACGGATGCACGCCAGGGGTGGTGTGGATGCGCTCGATGCGCAGTCCCTTGCTGGCCTTGGCTCCGCTCTTCGCGCGGGAACCTCGTGCCGGACCGCTCGCCGTCTCTGTCATGCCGCCTCCCTGTATCAGGCTAAAACGCCCTGAAGTGCCATGTTCTTCCCATGGCACGGTGTGTGTCTGGTACTGCGAGAGCCGCAGAAACGCGGCCTCCCTCAGCAGGTCTGTGGTCGCCGCCGGTGGGCCGGGGCCGGACTGTCCGTCCGGGCCCGGCCCGCCGGTCAGTCGGCGGCGCCGGCGGGCACGGGGACCTGAGCAGTCCCTCCGGACCCGCGGTCGCTTTCCGGGCGCTCCGCGACAGCGTCTTCGTGGTCCTCGTCGTCCACGGCGGGACGCCGCCCCGTTTCGTCCCTGAGTTCCGCGATGGCGGCCTCGAAATCATCGAGCGAGTCGAACGCCCGGTACACGGACGCGAAACGCAGAAACGCGACGAGGTCGAGTTGCTGCAACGGGCCGAGTATGGCCAGACCCACGTCGTGGGTGGTCAGTTCGGCGCTTCCGGTGGCGCGCACCGCTTCCTCGACCCGCTGGCCGAGCTGGGCGAGCGCGTCCTCGGTGACAGGCCGCCCCTGACATGCCTTGCGTACGCCGTTGATGACCTTGGTACGGCTGAAGGGCTCGGTCACGCCGGAGCGCTTCACCACCATCAGCGAGCACGTCTCCACGGTCGTGAAACGACGGGAGCAGTCGGGACACTGGCGGCGCCTGCGGATCGACGTGCCGTCATCCGTCGTACGACTGTCGACGACGCGGCTGTCGGGGTGCCTGCAGAAGGGGCAGTGCATGGCTCCAACCCTCCTTCACAGCACGACTCAATAGCCTCGTAAGGCCCCTTGGGCCCCTCGAAGCAGCCCCAAGCATAGGCGATGGTCGAGGACCTGGAGGACAGGGGGACCACAACTTCTGGGCTGCTGTCGCAATCCAACCACTAGATATGGGGATCGGCCCGGAAATTCACCAACGACACGCGTGTCGCACCGGGATTGGCATGTGCCACGCGGCCATACCGCTGCCGGGCCGGACGAGGATACGGTGGACGCGGCACGACAGGGGGCCGGTCCCCGATTGACGGGGCGGCTGATGGCAGACTGACCTCCACCCGCGTGGGCCCACAAGGCCATCGCTCCGGCGGTGAAGAGTACAGCAATACGCCCTTTTGTCCGCCGGACACTTCGTCAGCCATACACCCAGGCGCTTGATCACGTCAGACAATCCACGGTTTTTCACTCGAACGTGTGTTTGGCGCAACCTTTCGAAAGCAACTACCGTTGTCCAGCAGGGAGACCATCGAGAGGGGCCGACGTGACCACCACCGCAGACAGCGCCACCATCACTGCCCAGGACCGCTCCCAGGGCCGACTCGAGCCGGTGCATGCGATGAACGAAGCAGCCATGAATCACGAGGGGCCCAAGCGCTCCCTGCCCGGCCGACCTCCAGGCATCCGGGCCGACAGCACCGGACTCACCGACCGGCAGCGCCGGGTGATCGAGGTCATCAGGGACTCCGTGCAGCGGCGGGGCTACCCGCCGTCGATGCGTGAGATCGGACAGGCCGTGGGCCTCTCCAGCACGTCCTCGGTCGCACACCAGCTGATGGCGCTGGAACGCAAGGGCTTCCTGCGCCGCGACCCGCACCGCCCGCGCGCGTACGAGGTCCGCGGCAGCGACCAGTCCTCCGCACAGCCCACCGATACGGCGGGCAAGCCGGCCGCGTCGTACGTCCCGCTCGTCGGCCGCATCGCCGCCGGTGGACCGATCCTCGCCGAGGAGTCGGTCGAGGACGTCTTCCCGCTTCCCCGCCAGCTCGTCGGCGACGGTGAGCTGTTCGTCCTCAAGGTCGTCGGTGACTCGATGATCGAGGCCGCGATCTGCGACGGGGACTGGGTGACGGTCCGCCGCCAGCCGGTCGCGGAGAACGGCGACATCGTGGCCGCGATGCTGGACGGCGAGGCCACGGTCAAGCGCTTCAAGCGCGAGGACGGCCACGTGTGGCTGCTGCCCCACAACTCCGCGTACCAGCCGATTCCCGGTGACGAGGCGACCATCCTCGGCAAGGTCGTCGCGGTGCTCCGGCGGATCTGACAGCCCGCGGTGGGCCGACGCCCGCCCCAGACCGGGCCCCGGAACCAACTGCGCCGGTTCCGGGGCCCTGTGCGTTGTATGGCCGGGGGGGGGGGGGGGCGGGGGCGGGGGGGGGG
Source organism: Streptomyces sp. NPDC005485 (assembly GCF_040606085.1). NCBI lineage: Bacteria > Bacillati > Actinomycetota > Actinomycetes > Kitasatosporales > Streptomycetaceae > Streptomyces > Streptomyces sp. NPDC005485. The sequence continues at coordinate 75,776 of NZ_JBEXDZ010000023.1, forward strand.
GGGGGCGGG